>NZ_JAVAXX010000282.1:0-8038 GCF_042709275.1 Bacillus sp. LR_5
TCTTCAGCGCCGATGGTAGTCGGGGGTTTCCCCCTGTGAGAGTAGGACGCCGCCAAGCATTACTTTTATCATCGCGGGGTGGAGCAGTTCGGTAGCTCGTCGGGCTCATAACCCGAAGGTCGCAGGTTCAAATCCTGCCCCCGCAACCAAATATATGATTAAATAAGGAGTGCCCTAAGGGTACAACTAAAATAATCTTATACAAATATGGTCCGGTAGTTCAGTTGGTTAGAATGCCTGCCTGTCACGCAGGAGGTCGCGGGTTCGAGTCCCGTCCGGACCGCCATTAATGTAAACGAAACGATCATGTTTTCGTTTTTTTTGTGTTTTCTTTTACTGTATCTTCTGCTTGGTGTCATAGCCAAGCTTTCTTTATATCGGGAACATCTTGGATATTCCAGCAAAATTCGATAAACTAGGAAGAGCACATATAGGCATATGCAGGGGTGAAAGGAGATTTTGGTTCATGGATGAATTTGATTTGATACATAGCATTACTCCGCGGACCATTCACCATTCTTCCGTTGATGTAGGAATAGGTGATGATGCAGCGCTCTACACTGCGAAACACGGCGTTCAGGAAATTGTTTGTGTTGATACTATGGTAGAAGACGTGCACTTCAAATTACACTATTCCTCACCTGAAGATATCGGGTATAAGGCGTTAGCCGTTAATATAAGTGATATTGCCGCGATGGGAGGCATTCCTAAGTTTTATCTGGTATCACTTGCGGTACCTTCAAAATGGACTGAATCTGAAATCAAGGCGATGTATGAAGGAATGAATGAACTGGCGAAACTATATCATATGGATCTGATTGGCGGCGATACAGTTTCTACCGCTGACAAATTAGTCGTTACAGTCACTGTGATCGGTGAAATTGAAAAGGGACAGGCCTGTTTGCGCAGCTTAGCAAAACCGAATGATATTGTGTTTGTAACCGGTGAAATCGGTTCTTCTGCAGCAGGGCTTTCTTTATTATTAGAGGAGACTCATCCTCAAAATTCTTCTATTGACACGGATTACTTTATACACAGGCATAAACGGCCTGAGCCAAGAGTAAGCGTCGGCAGATTTTGCTCGATTTTTAAACGGGCAGCTTTAAATGATGTTAGTGACGGATTGGCTAGTGAACTGAACGAGATTGCAGAAGCCAGCTGTGTTTCAATTGAAATTGTTGAAAGCATGCTTCCAATTCATTCTGATTTGCCTAAGCTTCATCCTAACTGGAAAGAATGGGCTTTGTTTGGCGGTGAGGATTTTGAGCTGACAGGGACGGTTTCAAAAGAGGAGTGGGAAGTGTTGAAGCAGCAGTGCGCAGCACGTCAACTTCCCATTACAAAGATTGGCCATGTCAGGGAAAAAACAAAATCTAAAGTGATCCTAAAAACAGATCAAACATCAATGATCTTAGAGAAAAAGGGATATAATCATTTTAAATAAGACGGGTGACTCGTGTGAAGCAATTAAAATGGAGAACTGTAAATCCAGAAGAAACAAAAGCAATTGCCAAGCTTGCGGCAGCGTTTGCTAAACCGGGAGACGTCCTGACATTAGAGGGCGATTTAGGTGCAGGAAAAACGACTTTTACGAAAGGTTTTGCAGAAGGGCTGGGAATTACACGTATTGTAAACAGTCCGACTTTTACAATTATAAAAGAATATAACGATGGCGTACTTCCTCTTTATCACATGGATGTGTATAGAATGGAAGATGAAAGTGAAGATTTGGGACTTGATGAATATTTTCACGGACAAGGTGTCTGTCTCGTTGAATGGGCTCATTTAATTGAAGAACAGCTGCCACAGGAGCGACTGCAAATTGTCATCAAAAGAGCTGGTGATGATGAGCGGGAAATTACCTTTACTGCTGTCGGGAATCGGTATGAAATGCTTTGTGAGGAGTTAAGTAGACATGACAATATTAGCAATTGATACATCAAATTATACATTGGGCATTGCGCTGCTTCGAGAAGACACTGTTATAGCAGAATACATTACATATTTGAAAAAGAACCACTCTGTAAGAGCGATGCCTGCTGTTCATTCATTGCTGAATGATTGTGATATGGCACCGCAGGACCTTTCTAAAATTGTCGTTGCAAAAGGCCCTGGTTCATACACAGGAGTAAGAATAGGTGTGACGTTGGCCAAAACACTTGCCTGGTCTTTAGACATTCCAATAAGTGCTGTATCAAGTCTTGAGACGCTTGCGGCAAATGGCCGGCATTTTGACGGTCTGATCAGCCCAATCTTTGATGCTAGACGGGGACAGGTGTACACAGGTCTGTATCAATATAAAAATGGGCTTTTAGAGCAAGTTGTTCCAGATCAAAATGTGATGCTGGCAGATTGGCTGGAGATGCTAAAAGAAAAGGATCGCCCTGTTTTGTTTTTAGGTCACGACACTTCTATTCACAACCAGATGATAAAGGATGTTCTTAGAACAAAAGGATTCATTGGAACTGCTGCCCAGCATAACCCGCGTCCTTCAGAATTGGCTTTTCTCGGGAAGGAAAAGGAAGCAGCTGATGTTCATGGGCTTGTCCCGGATTACTTGCGGCTGGCAGAAGCTGAAGCGAAATGGATTGAAAGTCAAAAGTAGGGTGATAGGATGAAAACAAAAGCAGCGGTCAGAAATATGCGGCTTGAAGATATAGATCACGTATACGAAATCGAAGCATCCTCCTTTACGTCTCCTTGGACGAAGGATTCGTTTTATCATGAGCTGCTGGAAAATCCATATGCTCATTATCTCGTGATTGAAAAGGACGGCCATGTTGTTGGGTATTGCGGGATTTGGATTGTGATGGATGATGCCCAGATTACAAATATAGCGATAAAACCAGAGTATCGCGGCAAGTCTTTAGGAGAAACGCTTTTTCGCTCAGCTGTTGAACTGTGCAAAGAAAAAGACGCAAGGCGGCTTTCGCTTGAAGTGAGGGTTTCGAATCATCCTGCTCAAGGCTTATATAAGAAATTCGGGATGCAGCCCGGCGGAATAAGAAAGAACTATTATACTGATAACGGGGAAGATGCGTTAATTATGTGGGTGACGATAAATGAGTGAGCAAAAAGACATGTACGTATTAGGAATTGAAACAAGCTGTGATGAGACTGCTGCAGCTATTGTGAAAAACGGGAAAGAGATCATTTCAAACGTAGTAGCCTCTCAAATTGAAAGCCATAAGCGCTTCGGAGGCGTTGTTCCGGAAATTGCTTCAAGACATCATGTTGAACAAATCACTTTGGTTATAGAAGAGGCGTTTCGCAAAGCTGGCATGACGTATAGTGATATTGATGCGATTGCAGTAACAGAAGGTCCGGGACTGGTGGGAGCGCTTCTTATCGGAGTGAATGCCGCTAAAGCATTGAGCTTTGCCCATAACATTCCGTTAGTAGGCGTTCATCATATAGCCGGTCATATATACGCGAACCGTCTTGTAGAAGACATCGTGTTCCCGGCACTGGCATTGGTCGTTTCAGGAGGCCATACAGAACTGGTTTATATGAAGGAACATGGATCATTTGAAGTCATTGGGGAAACCCTTGATGATGCGGCAGGAGAAGCTTACGACAAAGTGGCGCGGACGATGGGATTGCCATATCCGGGTGGACCGCAAATTGACAAGCTAGCTGAAAAAGGGAATGACAATATTCCGCTTCCTCGCGCATGGCTTGAAGAAGGCTCTTACAACTTCAGCTTTAGCGGATTGAAGTCTGCGGTGATCAATACGCTTCATAATGCATCCCAAAAAGGGCAAGAGATTGCTCCGGAAGATTTGTCTGCCAGTTTCCAAAATAGTGTGATCGATGTCTTGGTAACCAAAACGGCGCGCGCGGCAAAGGAATATGATGTCAAACAGGTCCTTTTAGCCGGAGGAGTAGCTGCAAACAGAGGCCTCAGAGCTGCATTAGAAAAGGAATTTGCCCAGCATGAAGGGATTACGCTTGTCATTCCTCCATTAGCTTTATGCACGGATAATGCTGCGATGATTGCTGCTGCTGGTACAATTGCTTTTGAAAAAGGAATTCGCGGTGCATATGATATGAATGGCCAGCCCGGCCTTGAATTGACTTCTTATCAAAGTCTCACGAGATAATAGCGTGAGACTTTTTATATGTTTGTTATTAACAGATAATTCACAATTTATCCACATGTCTGTGAGTAATTATAGAGATATAGATGGATAAAGGGCTGAAGTCGCTGTTAATAAAGTGGGTAAATTCAGAATATTTTGTGGATATTGTGTATAAAACGCTTACTTCGTTTTGCTTATTAGGGTATGTTCTGTGGATAAAAAGCACCTCTAAAAAGAGGTGCTTGACTTTTTTAATCTTCTTCTGTGGATAGTTCTTCCCATTCGGACAAAAGAGATTCCAGCTCCTGATTAAGCTTCTCATTGTCTGCATGGATAGCTTGTACTTTTTCATGGTCCTGATAGACTTCAGGGTCACATAGCAATTCATCATTGCGGCTGATGTTCTCTTCAATGGTTTGAACAGTGGTTTCAATTTCTTCAATCCGACGGAGTCGTTGGCGCTCTTTCTTTTTCCATTCTTTTTCTTCCTCGTAGGAACGTTTGGAGTCAGACTTCACTGTAGCTGGCGTTTTTTCAGTTTCCTCTTGCTGATTTATTTTCTCCAATTCAAGCTGCTCTGTTTTTTTCTCTGTATAATAATCGTAATCTCCCAGATACTCCTCTATATGGCTTGAAGAAAGCTCCAATACTCTTGTGGCGATTCTGTTAATAAAATATCTGTCATGTGAGACAAATAACAGTGTGCCTGGATAATCAATCAGCGCGTTTTCGAGAACTTCTTTGCTGTCTAAATCCAGATGGTTCGTCGGTTCATCAAGGATGAGAAAGTTGGCTTTTTGAAGCATCAGCTTAGCTAGAGCCAATCTTGCTTTTTCGCCTCCGCTCAGTGAATGAACTGGTTTCAGCACATCATCTCCGGAGAATAAGAAATTTCCGAGACACGTTCTGATTTCTTTTTCTGGGAGCCCGGGGTACTCGTCCCACAGCTCATCAAGGACACGTTTAGAGGAAGTCAGCTCAGCCTGTTCCTGATCATAATAGCCGACACTGACATTTGAGCCGTATGAGATCGTTCCTTGATCTGGTTTTAGGGTGTCTATCAATGTTTTCAGTAATGTCGATTTACCAATTCCGTTAGGGCCGACAAGCGCAGCGCTTTCTCCTCTTGTGAGCATGAATGACACTTCTGTTAAAAGCGGCGGCTGGTTTTCATAGCTGATTGTGAGATCCTGAACACGAAGGACTTCATTTCCGCTCTGTTTTGTAATATCAAAATGAAAGTTTGCGGATTTTTCATCGCCAAGCGGTTTTGACATGACTTCCATTCGTTCAAGCTGCTTTCTGCGGCTTTGCGCCCTTTTGGTGGTAGAGGCTCTCGCCAGATTTCGGTCTACGAAGTCCTGCAGCTTTGCAATCTCGTCCTGCTGCTTTTCATACATTTTCAGATCTTTTTCATACTGCGCGGCTTTTTGGTCGAGATAAGCGCTGTAGTTGCCGTGATACTTTTTGCTTTCTGCTCTTGATACCTCGTATACCTGGTTTACCACTTTGTCCAAAAAGTAGCGGTCATGCGAAACGATGAGGATGGCGCCTGAATAGCCTTGTAAATAATGCTCAAGCCAGGTAAGCGTATCAATATCCAGATGGTTTGTCGGCTCATCGAGAATGAGCAAATCAGGCTGTGTTAACAGAAGCTTACCTAAAGCCAGTCTTGTTTTCTGGCCTCCGCTGAGGCTTTGAACCTGTGTAGAATCGTCAAAATGGCTGAAGCCGAGACCATGCAGCACAGATCTTACATCCGCTTCATATTGATAGCCGCCTTTATCTTTGAATTCCTGCTGAAGGCGGTCGTAGGTTTTCATGATGCTTTCTAATTCACCCGGGTCAGCTGCCGCCATTTTTTCTTCCATAGCCCGCATTTCCTTTTCCATTGCTTTTAAGTGGTCAAAAACAGTCAGCAGCTCTTCTTTTATGGTAAGCTTAGAATCCAAGCCAGTATGCTGGGCGAGATATCCCATTGTAATATCTTTCGGTTTAATAATTTCGCCCTTTTCATACGAAAGCTGGCCTGCGATAATTTTAAGGAGCGTGGATTTTCCGGCGCCATTTCTTCCTACAATGGCGATGCGATCACGATTTCTGACTTCCAGCTTTATATTGTTTAAAATAGTATCAGCACCAAACGATTTGGACAGCTGATTAACTTGTAAGATCATCATATTATTTCACCTCTGCTATAATAAGTTAAGTGTAGCTTATGAACCAGAAGTCAGCAAACAATACATTGGCCATATAAGACATAGAGAAGAAAATAGTGTATGATCTGTTTAAGGAGCGTTTTAATATGAATGGATTTTCTCATTTTAATGAACAGGGCAGAGCCCAGATGGTGGATATCAGCGAAAAATCTTCGACTGTCCGTACTGCGGCGGCTGTTTCAAGCGTACACATGAAGAATGAAGTGTACGAGAAAATACAAAGTCACGATATCGGCAAAGGAGATGTACTGGCTGTCGCACAGGTGGCAGGCATTATGGCCGCAAAGCAAACGTCGAATATCATTCCGATGTGCCACCCCCTTTCACTGAGCGGGGTAGATATATCGTTTGACTGGAAAATAAAAGAAGCAGAAGTTATACTTCATATAAAAGCACAGGTCAAAACGAAAGGGAGTACAGGTGTGGAAATGGAAGCGCTCACTTCTGCATCGGTGTGCGCTCTTACCGTTTACGATATGTGCAAGGCCCTTGATAAGGGGATGGTCATCGGCCCTACTTTCTTGCTGGAGAAGACAGGCGGGAAAAACGGTGACTTTAAAAGAGAACTATCCGAGTATAATTTGGAGGACCAAAAATGAATAAGGATCAATCAAAAATTCCGCAGGCGACGGCGAAACGGCTGCCGCTTTACTATCGCTTTTTAAAGAATCTTCATGCGTCAGGAAAACAGCGTGTATCATCCGCTGAACTTAGTGATGCAGTAAAGGTTGATTCTGCCACGATTCGGAGGGATTTTTCCTATTTTGGAGCTCTTGGCAAAAAAGGATACGGATATAATGTGGATTATTTGCTGTCTTTTTTCCGAAAAACGCTTGATCAGGATGAGATGACAGACGTCATCTTGATTGGTGTCGGGAACTTGGGAACGGCATTTCTCCACTATAATTTCACAAAAAATAATAACACAAAAATTTCTATGGCTTTTGATATAAATGAGAGTAAAATAGGAACTGAGGTAGGCGGCGTGCCCGTCTATAACCTTGATGACCTTGAACAACACGTAAAAGATGAATCAGTTGCCATTCTTACAGTGCCAGCAGTAGCCGCTCAATCCATTACAGACAGATTGGTCGCATTAGGAATCAAGGGAATCCTTAATTTTACGCCGGCCCGTTTGAATGTGCCGGAACACATTCGAATTCATCATATAGATTTAGCAGTTGAGCTTCAGTCACTGGTTTATTTTTTGAAGCATTATTCAGTTTTAGAGGAAATCGAATAGAGGGAAAGGAGGAGCCCAAATATGCCGATCGGTCCTGGAAGCCTTGCTGTTATCGCAATCGTTGCTCTGATTATCTTTGGTCCCAAAAAGCTGCCTGAATTGGGGAAAGCAGCGGGAGACACACTTCGTGAATTCAAAAACGCTACAAAAGGATTAACGAGTGATGAAGAGGAAAAAAAGAAAGAAGATCAGTAAGTTAGGATGACACGAATGAAAGTGAATCAAATGTCGCTGCTGGAGCATATTGCTGAGCTTCGAAAACGGTTGCTGATTGTAGCGCTGGCGTTTGTCGTTTTCTTTATAGCTGGATTTTTTTTAGCGAAGCCGATTATTGTGTATCTGCAAGAAACAGATGAAGCGAAGCAGCTTACGCTTAACGCGTTTAACCTGACAGACCCGCTATATGTGTTTATGCAGTTTGCGTTTATCATCGGCATAGTCCTGACCTCGCCGGTTATTCTTTATCAGCTTTGGGCTTTTGTGAGCCCGGGTCT
>NZ_JAVAXX010000283.1:0-7981 GCF_042709275.1 Bacillus sp. LR_5
TTGCAGGTTGCTCAAATAGAGCAACTTTTTTTGTTTTCAAAAAACATAAACGATATAATAGTGAAATAACGAAAAAATATGTTGTTTTTTATTGGGAGGTAAGCGAATTTGATGTCGAATCAGACTGTATACCAGTTCATTGCCGAAAATCAAAATGAACTGCTCCAACTGTGGACTGACACACTAAAAGAATTAAGCGAGCAAGAATCCTATCAGCTGACTGACCAAGTGTATGAAAATATATCTAAAGAATATATCGACATTCTGCTGCTGTCTGTTAAGGACGAAAACGCTGCTGAAAGCCAAATCAGCGAACTGGCGCTTCGAGCGGTCCAAATCGGACTGTCTATGAAGTTTTTGGCTACTGCACTTGCTGAATTCTGGAAGCGTCTCTACACGAAAATGAATGATAAGAGATTGCCAGATCAAGAGAGCACGGAATTAATCTGGCAGATTGATCGCTTTTTCAGCCCGATTAACACAGAAATTTTTAATCAATACTCAATCTCATGGGAAAAAACAGTATCCCTGCAAAAAATCGCGCTGCAAGAGCTGTCTGCGCCGCTTATCCCGGTGTTTGAAAATATCACTGTGATGCCTCTTGTCGGAACAATTGATACCGAACGCGCGAAACGAATTATGGAAAACCTTCTTAATGGCGTCGTCAAACACCGTTCCCAAGTCGTGCTGATTGACATTACAGGTGTCCCTGTCGTCGATACGATGGTTGCCCATCATATTATTCAGGCATCAGAAGCTGTAAGGCTTGTCGGAGCAAAATGCCTGCTGGCCGGAATCCGTCCGGAAATTGCTCAAACAATCGTCAACCTGGGGATTGATTTATCCCAAGTTATAACTAAGAATACCCTGCAAAAAGGAATTCAAACAGCATTGGAAATGACGGATCGAAAAATCGTTTCATTGGGGGAATAACATTTTGAGACATCCGAAAATCCCGATCTTGAAACTGTATAATTGCTTATTAGTGTCCATTCAGTGGGAACTTGATGACCAAACAGCATTAACCTTTCAAGAAGACTTATTAAATAAAATATACGAAACAGGTGCTAACGGAGTCGTCATTGACCTGACATCTGTGGATATGATTGATTCATTTATCGCGAAAGTGCTGGGCGACGTCATTACAATGTCTAAGTTAATGGGGGCAAAAGTTGTCTTGACCGGCATTCAGCCCGCTGTGGCAGTGACGCTGATTGAACTTGGAATCGCACTTGAGGAAATCGAAACTGCGCTCGACTTAGAGCAGGGGCTTGAGACATTGAAGCGGGAATTGGGGGAATAGCGAATGAACGACCAATCCTGTGTAAGAATCATGACAGAATGGGATATTGTGGCCGCCAGACAGCTGGGACGAAACGTTGCGAAAGAACTGGGTTTCGGCACGGTAGACCAGGCTAGAATTACAACGGCTATTTCAGAATTAGCCAGGAATATTTATTTATATGCCGGCAAAGGGCAGATTGGAATTGAACAGGTCGCAGACAGAGGAAAAAAAGGCCTGAAAATTATAGCGGAAGACCAAGGGCCGGGAATTCCTGATATCCGAAAAGTCATGGAAGACGGGTTTTCAACGTCTGGAGGACTTGGTGCGGGACTTCCCGGGGTCAAAAGGCTGATGGATGAATTCAGCTTAAATTCCGTAGCGGGGGAAGGAACAGAGATACAAGCCATCAAATGGCTTCGGTAGGAGGTAAGAACGTGGATTTTAGGGAGGTTATTGAGCAGCGGTATCATCAGCTGCTTAGTCGATATATAGCCGAATTAACAGAAACATCTTTATATCAAGCCCAAAAATTCAGCCGAAAAACAATCGAGCACCAAATTCCTCCGGAAGAAATCATCAGCATTCACAGAAAAGTGCTGAAGGAGCTGTATCCAAGTCTCCCGGAAGATGTGTTTCATTCGCTGGATTTTTTAATAGAAGTCATGATTGGTTATGGAATGGCTTATCAGGAGCATCAAACCCTTAGAGGGATACAGCAGGAAATCAAATCAGAAATTGAAATCGCGGCAAATGTCCAGCAGACGCTGCTCGGAACTAAAGTTCCTCAGGAAGAAGCGCTGGATATCGGCGCCATCAGTGTTCCTGCTAAACAGATGAGCGGTGATTACTACCACTTTGTCAAAGACAAGGAATCCATCAATATCGCAATCGCGGACGTGATCGGAAAAGGCATTCCAGCGGCTTTATGCATGTCCATGATTAAATACGCGATGGACTCTTTGCCGGAAACGGGCATACACCCTTCTCAAGTGCTGAAAAATTTGAATCGTGTTGTTGAACAAAACGTTGATGCCAGTATGTTTATTACGATGTTTTATGCGAATTACAATATGGACAAGCATCAATTTACATATGCTTCAGCGGGACATGAACCGGGATTCTATTATTCTCAAAAAGACAACACGTTTTACGATTTAGAGGCCAAAGGACTCGTTCTCGGCATCTCGCAGGACTATGACTACAAACAATTCGATCAGCATCTGGAAAAGGGCGATATGATTGTTTTATTTTCTGACGGCGTCACAGAATGCAGAACGGAAAACGGTTTCTTGGAGCGTCCTGATCTGCAGAAGCTCATTGAGGAACATATGTGTTCCTCCGCGCAGGAAATGGTCAAAAACATTTATGACAGCCTCCTCAAATTGCAGGATTTTCAGCTTCACGATGATTTTACGTTAATTGTTTTGCGGAGAAAGGTTTAACGTCTGTCAGACCAGGGTATAAAGCAACTAGTGATTTGAAGGAAAATTTGAGGTGATACGAATGAATATAAATGTTGATGTGAAGCAAAACGAGAATGATATACAAGTAAACATTGCAGGAGAAATTGATGTATACTCAGCCCCGGTGCTTAGAGAGAAGCTCGTTCCTCTGGCAGAACAAGGAGCTGACTTAAGAATTTGCCTGAAAGATGTCAGCTACATGGACAGTACCGGATTGGGCGTTTTTGTAGGGACCTTTAAAATGGTGAAAAAACAAGGCGGTTCGCTGAAACTTGAAAATCTTTCTGAACGGCTGATCCGACTGTTTGACATTACAGGCTTGAAGGACATCATTGATATTTCTGCAAAGTCAGAAGGTGGAGTGCAATGAAGAATAACGCTGATTACATCGAAATGAAAGTGCCGGCCCAACCTGAATATGTGGGAATTATAAGACTGACACTGTCAGGGGTCGCAAGCAGAATGGGCTATACGTACGATGAAATTGAAGATTTGAAAATCGCAGTCAGCGAGGCGTGCACAAATGCGGTCCAGCACGCTTATAAAGAAGATAAAAATGGGGAAGTGTCAATACGATTCGGTGTGTTTGAAGACCGTTTAGAGGTTATTGTGGCGGATGAAGGAGACAGCTTTGACTTTGATCAAAAGCAGCAGGATCTAGGGCCGTACACACCTTCGCACACAGTTGATCAATTATCAGAAGGAGGGCTCGGTCTATATTTAATGGAAACGCTCATGGATGAAGTCAGAGTGCAAAACCACTCCGGCGTCACCGTAGCGATGACAAAGTATTTAAATGGGGAGCGAGTTGATCATGACACAACCATCAAAAACTACGAAACTAACTAAAGATGAAGTCGATCGGCTCATAAGCGATTACCAAACAAAGCAAGATGAACAGGCGCAGGAAACGCTTGTGCGGGTGTATACAAATCTGGTTGACATGCTTGCGAAAAAATATTCAAAAGGCAAAAGCTTCCACGAGGATCTCCGCCAGGTCGGCATGATCGGGCTGCTAGGCGCGATTAAGCGATACGATCCTGTTGTCGGCAAATCATTTGAAGCTTTTGCAATTCCGACAATCATCGGTGAAATTAAACGTTTCCTCAGAGATAAAACATGGAGCGTTCATGTGCCGAGACGAATTAAAGAACTGGGTCCAAGAATCAAAATGGCGGTTGATCAGCTGACCACTGAAACACAAAGATCGCCGAAAGTGGAAGAGATTGCCGAATTCCTCGATGTTTCTGAAGAAGAGGTTCTTGAAACGATGGAAATGGGCAAAAGCTACCAAGCCTTATCCGTTGACCACAGCATTGAAGCGGATTCGGACGGAAGCACCGTCACGATTCTTGATATCGTCGGATCACAGGAGGACGGATATGAGCGGGTCAACCAGCAATTGATGCTGCAAAGCGTGCTTCATGTCCTTTCAGACCGTGAAAAACAAATCATAGACCTTACGTATATTCAAAACAAAAGCCAAAAAGAAACTGGGGACATTCTCGGTATATCTCAAATGCACGTCTCGCGCTTGCAACGCAAAGCTGTGAAGAAGCTCAGAGAGGCCTTGATTGAAGATCCCTCGATGGAGTTAATGTAATGATCCAGGTTGAAGAAAACGAGCATATTCAAACTCTAGTATATCAACTGAATAAAGAAGGGAAATCGATTTGCGGTGACAGCTTTTTTATGAAAGCTGATGATAAGGAGTTAATTTGCGCGGTTGCTGACGGACTGGGAAGTGGATCACTTGCTAACGAATCTTCTGCAGCCATCAAAGACTTAGTGGAAAACTATGCGAGTGAAGACGTAGAAAGCATTATCGAACGCTGTAATCAGGCGATGAAAAACAAAAGAGGCGCTACAGCATCTATCCTGAAAATCAATTTTGAGCAAAGGCAGTTTACGTACTGCTCTGTCGGAAATGTACGGTTTATTCTGCATTCCCCGTCTGGTGAAAGCTTTTATCCTCTGCCGATTTCGGGCTATTTATCAGGCAAGCCGCAAAAATACAAAACGCACACCGCCACCTATGAAAAGGGTTCAAAGTTCATTATACATACAGATGGACTCAACGTACCTGATATCCGCTCCCATTTGAAAAAAGGCCAATCGGTAGAAGAAATATCGAATTCGCTGAAAATGTATACGACATCGAGAAAAGATGACCTGACCTATATTCTCGGACAGCTGTCCTAGAGAATAAGAACAAGAAGAAGCCGGAATGCCGGCTTCTTTTTTTATGTGTTTTTTTCGGTTTTTGATACACTAGAGAAAGAACGACAAAATTGGAGGCTTTGGTTACATGGAAACGTCAGCCCTTTTAAAACAGCAAATTGCGAAAGAAATAGGTTTATCACAAAAACACGTTGAAAGTGTCATCCACCTGCTTGAGGACGGCAATACAGTCCCGTTTATTGCCCGGTATCGAAAAGAGCAGACGGGTTCAATGGATGAGGTTCAGATTCAGACGATTTCTGAACGCTGGCAATACATACAAAACCTGAATCAGCGAAAAGAAGAAGTCATCAGGCTGATCGCAGAGCAGGATAAACTGACAGATGATCTAAAACGTAAAATCGAGCAATCGGTGAAGCTTCAGGAAGTGGAAGACCTTTACCGCCCTTATAAACAAAAACGCAAAACAAAGGCGACAGTCGCCAAAAGCAAAGGCCTTGAGCCGCTTGCCGACTATATCCTGACACTTCCCCAAGATGATCGTCTGGCAGCAACTGCAGACCAATACATCAGCGAAGAAAAAGAAGTGTTCACGCGAGAAGAAGCGATTGAAGGCGCCAAGCACATTATTGCGGAACAAATTTCAGACGAGCCGACCTTCAGAAAGTGGATTCGCCAGGAAACCTTCAAAAGAGGAACCATTAAGTCTGCAGCAGGAAAGTCGGCAGACACCGATGAGAAAAATGTGTATGAAATGTATTACGAGTATGAAGAGCCAATTGCAAAAGTCGTTCCGCATAGGGTGCTGGCAATGAACCGCGGCGAAAAAGAAGACATTTTAAAGGTAGCGATCGAACCGCCTGCGGATCACATTAAGGCGTATTTAGAAAAACAAATCATCAAAAATCGCTCAACATCCGTAAGAGAGATTTTGCAGGAGACAATTGAAGACAGTTATAAAAGGCTGATCCAGCCGGCAATCGAGCGTGAAATCAGGAAAGAGCTCTCAGAAAAAGCTGATGAACAGGCGATTCATATTTTCTCAGAGAACTTGAGAAAGCTTCTTTTGCAGCCGCCGATGAAAGGCAAAACCGTTCTCGGTGTTGACCCAGCCTTTCGAACTGGCTGTAAGCTCGCTGTGTCAGATGAGACCGGAAAAGTCTTGAAAATTGATGTGATCTATCCGCATGCGCCAGTCAACAAAACAAAAGAAGCCCATGAAAAAGTGAAAAAGATTCTTGAGCAGTATCAAGTCGAGATGGTGGCGATCGGAAACGGCACAGCATCCAGAGAAACAGAGCAATTCATCGTCAATGTACTCAGAGACATGCCGCGCAAAATTTATTATGTGATCGTCAATGAAGCGGGAGCAAGCGTCTATTCGGCTTCAGAGCTTGCCAGAGAAGAATTCCCTGACCTTAAGGTTGAAGAGCGCAGTGCCGTATCTATTGCTCGGAGACTTCAAGACCCGCTCGCGGAGCTCGTTAAGATCGATCCGAAGTCTGTTGGTGTCGGACAGTATCAGCATGACGTCAGCCAAAAACGCTTAAATGAATCTCTGCGGTTTGTCGTCGAAACTGTCGTAAACCAGGTTGGAGTAAACGTCAACACAGCCTCCGCCGCGCTGCTTCAATATGTAGCGGGATTATCAAAGTCTGTCGCAGGCAACATTGTCAAAAAACGTGAGGAAATCGGGAAGTTTTCGAATCGAAAGGAATTGAAGGACATCCCGAGACTTGGTGCGAAAACCTATGAGCAGTGTATCGGTTTCTTAAGAGTGCAGGAAGGGACAGAGCCTTTGGACAGAACAGGCATCCACCCGGAAAGCTACAAAGAAACAAAAGCACTATTGAAAAAGCTCGGCCTTTCAACAGAACAAATCGGCACGGCGGAATTGAAGGACAAAATCAATCAGCTGGCGCTTTCTGAAACGGCAAAAGAGCTGGGAATCGGAGAAATCACCCTGAAAGATATTTGCGAACAGCTGACAAGGCCGGAACGCGATCCACGCGATGAGGTGCTTAAGCCTTTGCTGAAAACAGACATCCTTCAGCTGGAAGATTTGAAAGAGGGAATGGAACTGCAGGGCACCGTGCGCAATGTAGTGGACTTCGGAGCGTTTGTTGATATCGGAGTCAAACAAGACGGGCTTGTGCATATCTCAAAATTGAGCAATCAATTCGTCAAGCATCCTCTTGATGTCGTATCTGTCGGCGATATCGTGACAGTTTGGGTTGACGGTGTAGATGTACAAAAAGGCAGAGTATCGCTGTCTATGGTAAAATAAAAGCACTGCTTACGAGCAGTGTTTTTTCCTATAGAAATACCAGCATTGATTCAGCAGTTTAATTTGGTAATTATCTTTTTCAAGGAACGCTTTTTGCATCTGCTTTTTAAGCCAATTTGGCATAGGCTCATTCCTCCTCAGCTTTTATCATAAGAGGGACGGTGATTACCATATTGTATGCGAACGGTGAATTGTCCCGTTCAATGTTTTTTAAGTGAGGTGCACCATGGATAACAAAGAGCTTCAAAAGCTGACAGAGGACATTTCTGAAACATATTTTAAAAAGCCGTTCCGCCATCAGGCGCTTTTTAATGACAGGCTTAAAACCACTGGCGGAAGGTACCTGTTAACCTCCCATAACATTGAATTGAACAGAAAATATCTGATTGAACACGGCAGGGAGGAGCTGATCGGCATCATCAAGCATGAGCTCTGCCATTATCATCTCCACCTTGAAGGAAAAGGGTACAAGCACAGAGACAGAGATTTTAGAATGCTTTTGCAGCAAGTCAACGCGCCGAGGTTCTGTACACCCCTTAAGAAAAAAGCGGAAAACAAAAAAACTTATATGTATATCTGTACGACCTGCGGCCAACAGTATATAAAGAAGCGCGCCATGAACCCTGACAGATACAGGTGCGGAAAATGCCGCGGGAAAATAAAAAGAATTTTTTCGTGAAAAAGGTTGACGAATATGGCAAGCATATGTTACATTATAAAAGTCGTTACGAGAGATAAATAAAAACATTTACCTCTTGACACTGT
>NZ_JAVAXX010000284.1:0-7871 GCF_042709275.1 Bacillus sp. LR_5
CCTAACCTGACTATTATTTCAAAATTAAGAGATATGTGAAAAAATAAGAAAATCCCACGCGTAAGGCGCGGGATTTTCGCTCATTACAAATCGTTTACTTTTATACAGTCATTGCAGATATTACCATAACACTCATGCTGCTCTTCTATCTTTTTTCCGCATTCCGCACACTTTTTCGAAGGCAGGTTTCTAAAAAATTCTGTGATTTTCCCCAGCATAACCAATCCCTCTTTCCCCTTTGTAGTGATTTCATTGTAATATAACAGATAACAAAAATCAATAACTGTTTTGATACAATGTTTAAAACATGCTTTTTTCAAGAAAAATGGGTATATTGAAGGAGTATCAATTTTTTTGAAAAGATAGGAGGACATTATGAAAGTTACAGTTATCGGATGCTATGGCGGTTTTCCGGCCGCAAATGAAGCGACGTCAGGCTATTTGTTTCAGTCAGGTGATTACTCTCTGCTTGTTGATTGCGGCAGTGCCGTTTTGTCTAAGCTGTTCGGATATGTGCCGGCGGAAAAGCTGGATGCGGTCGTTCTGTCTCATTATCACCATGACCATATCGCTGATATCGGGCCGCTGCAATTTGCCAAGCAAGTCGGTTCGTTTCTCGGCAAAGGAGAGCATACGCTTCCGATTTACGGACATGATGCTGATATAGAACAGTTTCAAAAGCTTACATATAAAACACATACAAAAGGGATCGCCTATCAGCCGGATCAGCCGCTGGCTGCCGGTCCGTTTACGATCACCTTTTTAAAAACGATTCACCCGGTGACGTGCTATGCCATGCGGATTACTGACGGCAGCCACACTGTCGTTTATACTGCTGATTCCAGCTATCAGGATTCATTTATACCGTTTTCGAAAGATGCTGATTTATTGATCTCGGAATGCAATTTTTATGCCGATCAAGACGGAACAAGTGCAGGCCATATGAACAGCCTGGAAGCTGGGCGCATTGCAAAAGAAGCCGGAGCGGGAGAACTGCTGCTGACACATTTGCCGCATTTTGGCGTGCATGACAATCTTCGCAAAGAAGCGAAAACCGTTTTTAACGGTGAAGTGAATATTGCGAAATCAGGTTTTGTGTGGGAAGGATAAAGGAGGAGCACCATGTTATTTATAGACAATCAAAATATCAATGATCCGCGGATCAATCTTGCTATCGAGGAGTACTGTGTAAAGCATTTAGACCCTGAACAGCAATATTTGCTCTTTTATGTGAATCAACCGTCTATTATCATTGGGAAAAACCAAAATACAATAGAAGAAATCAATACAAAATATGTAGAGGAAAACGGGATTATCGTCGTCCGCCGTTTATCAGGCGGGGGAGCTGTGTACCATGATCTGGGGAACTTGAACTTCAGCTTTATTACCAAGGATGACGGGGACAGCTTTCATAACTTTAAAAAATTCACTGAGCCGGTGATTCAGGCGTTACATCAGCTTGGGGTTGAAGCTGAATTAAGCGGCCGGAACGACATTGTAGTGGATGGCCGGAAAATATCCGGAAACGCTCAGTTTGCAACGAAAGGCCGTATTTTCAGCCACGGCACCCTCATGTTTGATTCAGCCATTGATCATGTTGTATCAGCATTAAAGGTGAAAAAGGATAAAATTGAATCAAAAGGCATCAAATCGATCAGAAGCCGAGTAGCAAACATCAGTGAGTTTCTCGATGATAAAATGACCACCGAAGAATTCCGCAGCCATTTGCTTCGCCATATTTTTAACACAAACGACATTGGAAACGTGCCGGAGTATAAGCTGACGGAAAAAGATTGGGAGACCATTCATCAAATTTCGAAAGAGCGCTATCAGAATTGGGATTGGAACTACGGCCGCTCGCCGAAATTTAACCTTAATCATTCGAAACGTTATCCGGTTGGATCGATCGATTTGCGCCTAGAGGTCAAGAAAGGCAAAATCGAGGACTGCAAAATCTTCGGAGATTTCTTCGGTGTCGGTGATGTATCTGAAATTGAAAACCTGCTGGTCGGAAAACAATACGAACGCAGCGTCATCGCTGATGTGCTCGAAGGTGTGAATCTCAAGCATTACTTCGGGAACATTACGAAAGAGGATTTCCTTGATCTGATTTATTAAGGCAAAACACAACGTTTGAAAGAGCGGTTGTGTTTTTGAAATAATGGAGGCAGGAGGGATTCACATGAAAGTGTTTTTAATCGGAGCGAACGGACAAATCGGGCAAAGACTCGTCTCTTTATTCCAAGATAATCCTGATCATTCCATCAGAGCGATGGTCAGAAAAGAAGAACAGAAAGCGTCTCTTGAAGCTGCCGGTGCAGAAGCTGTGCTTGCGAATCTGGAGGGCAGCCCGGAAGAAATCGCCGCTGCGGCAAAAGGTTGTGACGCGATCATTTTCACAGCCGGTTCCGGTGGCAGCACAGGCTATGATAAAACACTGCTGGTGGATCTCGATGGAGCGGCGAAAGCCATTGAAGCTGCGGACATTGCCGGAATCAAACGGTTTATTATGGTCAGCGCCCTGCAAGCCCATAACCGTGAAAATTGGAATGAGGCACTCAAGCCTTATTATGTGGCCAAGCATTATGCTGATAAAATTCTGGAAGCGAGCGGTTTAACCTATACGATTATCCGTCCGGGAGGCCTTCGCAATGAGCCTGGAACGGGAACTGTTTCAGCAGCGAAGGATCTGGAGCGGGGATTTATTTCCCGTGATGACGTTGCAAAAACGGTCATTGCCTCTTTAGATGAGAAGAATACGGAAAATCGGGCCTTTGATCTGACAGAAGGAGATACGCCGATTGCCGAAGCATTGAAGAAACTATGACAGTACTGACACTCAGGGCTTTTTGCTCTTGAGTGTTTTTTTCTGTTTCTCTATAATGGAGGAGAAAGCTTGGCTTCAATAATGAATGACTATTCATTCACTTTAAGGGGTGGGAGAATGAATCTTGTTTCAAAATTGGAAGAAACAGCATCTGAGAAGCCCGACAGCATCGCATGCAGGTTTAAAGATCACATGATGACGTATCAAGAGCTGAATGAACATATTCAGCGATTTGCGGACGGCCTTCAGGAAGCCGGTATGGAGAAAGGGGACCATCTAGCTTTGCTGCTTGGCAATTCGCCTGATTTTATCATCGCGTTTTTTGGCGCTTTAAAAGCTGGGATCGTGGTTGTTCCCATCAATCCGTTGTACACGCTGACAGAAATTGGTTATATGCTGACAAATGGCGATGTAAAGGCAATCGTAGGCGTTAGCCAGCTTTTGCCGCTTTATGAGAGCATGCATGAGTCGCTGCCAAAGGTTGAGCTCGTCATTTTATGCCAGACGGGGGAGGCCGAGCCGGAAGCTGCGGACCCAGAGGTCAGGATGAAAATGACAACGTTTGCAAAAATATTGCGTCCGACATCAGCCGCTAAACAAAACCAAGAACTTGTCCCTGATGATACCGCGGTTATTTTATATACGTCAGGAACGACTGGAAAACCGAAAGGCGCGATGCTGACTCATCAGAATTTGTACAGCAATGCCAACGATGTTGCAGGCTATTTGGGAATGGATGAGAGGGACAATGTGGTCTGCGCTCTTCCCATGTTTCACGTGTTTTGTTTAACCGTCTGCATGAATGCACCGCTGATGAGCGGCGCAACTGTCTTGATTGAGCCTCAATTCAGTCCGGCATCTGTTTTTAAGCTTGTTAAGCAGCAGCAGGCGACCATTTTTGCCGGTGTGCCTACAATGTATAACTACTTGTTTCAGCATGAAAACGGAAAGAAAGATGATTTTTCTTCGATCAGGTTGTGCATTTCGGGAGGCGCGGCCATGCCAGTCGCGTTGCTGACGGCGTTTGAAGAAAAATTCGGTGTTACCATTTTGGAAGGCTACGGGCTCTCGGAAGCATCACCCGTCACGTGCTTTAACCCGTTTGACAGGGGCAGAAAGCCGGGCTCCATCGGGACAAGTATCTTACATGTCGAAAACAAGGTCGTAGATCCGCTCGGACGTGAGCTGCCCGCTCACCAGGTCGGCGAATTGATCGTGAAAGGCCCCAATGTGATGAAGGGCTATTATAAAATGCCGATGGAAACAGAGCATGCATTAAAAGACGGGTGGCTTTATACGGGGGACTTGGCAAGACGGGATGAGGACGGCTATTTTTACATTGTTGACCGGAAAAAAGACATGATCATTGTAGGAGGATACAATGTGTATCCGCGGGAGGTGGAGGAGGTGCTGTACAGCCATCCGGACGTCAAGGAGGCGGTTGTCATCGGCGTGCCGGACCCCCAAAGCGGGGAAGCGGTAAAGGGATATGTGGTGCCGAAACGCTCTGGGGTAACAGAGGAGGACATCATGCAGCACTGTGAAAAGCATCTGGCAAAATACAAGCGGCCTGCCGCCATTACGTTTCTTGACGATATTCCGAAAAATGCGACGGGGAAAATGCTCAGACGGGCACTGAGAGATATTTTGCCCCAATAAAATGAAAAAGCGAAGCGGTTAGCTTCGCTTTTTCATTTTCAATCCTTTGCTTCTTTTTTAATAATATTTAGCAGCGCCTTTGTATCATTTTTGCTTAATTTGTAGTATGTGCCATCCTTCAAAAAAACGGCTTGCTGGCTGCCGTCAATCCATAGTCTGAATGAGTCATACCGGTCTTTATGAAACTTGATTGTCCCTTCGTAATCAGGGGCTGATGTTTTTTCTGTCTTCACCTGTTTTCCCTGATTCATAATATCCAGCATATCTTTGACGTGCTGTCTTTTTTCAATCTCGATATCTTCCTGGCCGCTTGAAGACAGTGTGATCAAATCCGCGTCTACCGATTGATACACATCGCCTGATCGGCTGTAAAGATAAAAAAATGCGATAAACACAAGACCGATTACCACGATGGCTGCCACTATTTTTTTCATTTGCATCACTCCAAACATTGTTAGTTTTCCCAGCGATCGGGCTTTCCATGCTTAAAAGGGTGGAAAAGTGCGGAACACAGCTTGGTTCTAAGAATTTGAATTTATGATTACAATAGAAGTAACGGGTTGATGTGAGGAGTGAGGCGTTATGCGCAAGTGGATTGCGGCAGCAGGACTTGCTTACGTGCTGTACGGGCTGTTTTTTTATTGGTATTTTTTCCTGTCGGGTGATTCCGCAATACCGGAAGCCGTGAAAGGGACGCAGGCTGATCCGGCTTCTTTCATGAAGCCGTCTGAGTTGGCAGTGGCCGAGCAGTATTCGAATGTCAAGAATTTTTTATTTTTTATCGGGGTACCACTTGATTGGTTTCTGTTTTTTGTTCTGCTTGTCAGCGGTGTTTCAAAGAAAATCAAGAAATGGATCGAAGCGGCCGTGCCTTTTCGGTTTTTGCAGACCGTTGGTTTTGTGTTTGTGCTTTCGCTGATTACAACATTGGTGACGCTGCCTTTAGATTGGATAGGCTATCAAGTATCGCTTGACTATAACATTTCCACACAGACAACGGCCAGCTGGGCTAAGGATCAGGTTATCAGCTTTTGGATCAGCTTTCCAATCTTTACGCTTTGCGTTCTCGTTTTTTATTGGCTGATCAAAAGGCATGAAAAAAAATGGTGGTTATACGCCTGGCTGTTAACAGTGCCGTTTTCGCTGTTTCTGTTTTTTATTCAGCCGGTCATTATCGATCCTTTATACAATGATTTTTATCCGCTGAAAAACAAAGAGCTTGAAAGCAAAATTTTAGAGCTGGCAGATGAAGCCAATATTCCGGCTGACCATGTATATGAAGTGAACATGTCAGAAAAAACAAATGCGCTGAATGCCTATGTTACAGGAATCGGGGCCAACAAACGGATTGTATTGTGGGATACGACGCTGAACAAACTTGACGATTCAGAAATTCTGTTTATTATGGGCCACGAAATGGGCCATTATGTCATGAAGCACGTTTACATCGGTCTGGCTGGCTATTTGCTCGTGTCGCTCGCCGGATTTTATGTCATTGATAAGCTTTACAAGCGGACGGTTCGCCTAACCCGCAGCATGTTTCATTTAGAAGGGCGGCATGATCTTGCGGCACTTCCGCTGTTATTGCTTTTGTTTTCTGTTTTGAGCTTTGCGGTGACGCCTTTTTCTAATGCTGTCTCACGTTATCAGGAGAATAAGGCTGACCAGTATGGGATCGAGTTGACAGAGAACAGAGAAGCCGCTGTTAAAACGTTTCAGGATTTGGCCGTGACGGGGCTGAGCCAGGTTGATCCTCCGGTGCTTGTGAAGATTTTCAGAGGCAGCCATCCGTCGATCATGGAACGGATTCAACATGCGGAGAAAGAAGAGAATGCGCCGGAACATCAGGATGCTGACAAATAAAAAGAAGCAGGTATGGAGGAACCTGCTTCTTTTTACTATTATTGTGCAGCTGCTTGTACGTTGATTAACCCTTTTCCATAGTAGAAAGAGTTTCCAAGATATGTTGCAGTGCTTTCTAAACGATCACGGACTTGCGCGTTTGTCCAAGTCGGGTGCTTAGAAAGAATTAACGCTGCTGCTCCGGCAACGTGAGGAGTCGCCATGGACGTGCCGTTGTAAGCACCGTAAGTGCCTCCAGGAAGTGTGCTTTGGATGGATACGCCAGGAGCCATCACATCAAGCTCAGAACCTGCGCTTGAGAATGAAGCTCTTTGGTTGCTGCTGTTTACCGCACCTACCGCAATAGTGGAAGGATATTTTGCAGGGTAGCCGACTGTGCTTGAGCTTCCGGACGAACCTTCGTTTCCGGCAGCGGCAGCAACGACGATACCGCTGGAAACGGCTTTGTCAACGACTGTTTTCAGCGCTGTAGAACCAGTAGGTCCGCCAAGGCTCATGTTGATAACATCCATATTGTTGGAAATGGCCCACTCAATGCCGTTAATAATCCAGCTATATTGGCCGCTTCCTGTTGAATCAAGCACTTTTACTGCATATAACGATGCGCTTGGCGCTACGCCCAGAACACCGATTGAGTTATTAAGAGCGGCAATCGTACCGGCTACATGCGTACCGTGAGAACTGCCGTCCTGGTATGGGTTTGTTTCAGAAGGTACGAAGCTTGCTCCGCCTCTGACGTTTAAGTCAGGATGAGAAGAGTCAATTCCGCTGTCGATAACAGCTACTTTTACGTTAGAGCCTGTGTAACCTTGAGAGTGAAGAGCCGGCGCTTTAATTTGAGAAATGCCATAAGGAACAGATTGCGCATATTCATGTGCAATATGATCTTCTTCCACATATGCAACGCTCGGATCTTTTTTCAATTCTTTTACAGCTTTTTCATCCAATGTTGCTGCGGCCGCGTTAACATACTTAAATTGCTTTTGAACCTTTCCGCCTTTTTCAGAAATAACATCCTTTTTCTTGGCGGAACTCATGGCACTCATTGTCTGTTTAAATCCAACAATGTATTTCTTTTCTGTACTGCTTTTTCCGGCAGCCTGCGCAGACATGTTGCTGAACGCCATCGTAAAGATTAACGTTAACGCAAACAACAAGCTGATCCACAATTTTTTGCTTCTCACTCTTTACCCTCTCCTTTTAAAAAATTCAGAGTAGACTTACTTAAAAGACTATTCTGTGAATTTATTGTAATAGATGGAATAATATTTTAGTAGACTCATTTTTTTGAGATGATTTTATCTCTATTTAGGTATATCATCTCTCGCTATTTCCGTAGAGACTCGAAATAACTATTTTCATACAGAAAAGAACGAAAATAGACATGAGTAAATGTTCATTATGCTGAAATGTCATGCTTTTTTAGGTTAAATGCTCCTGAGTCCCTGCAAATTCCTGTCGAAAAAATTCGTTCAAATGACCTGCATATGCTTCCGTGAGAACAATGGATATTATCGTGATA
>NZ_JAVAXX010000285.1:0-7834 GCF_042709275.1 Bacillus sp. LR_5
TGTTGACTTTATCGTGTTTTTTACAAATGTTATAGGATTTTCTATGATCGCCATTCACACATTTTCACCGACAGAGCAGCAGTCAGCTGCTTTTTCCGGGCAGCTTGTATCCGAGCTTTTGGTGATTCATATTACAATGGCGATTCTTTCATACGGCGCTTTTTCCCTTTCTTTCGTTTTTTCTGTGCTATATATGTTTCAATATCATCTGCTGAAAAAGAAAAAGTGGGGAAAATGGCTGTTGAGAATAGAAGATTTATCTAAGCTTGATTATATGGCGTATGTTTTAAATGTCATCGGGGTTCCGATGCTGCTGCTGAGTTTGATTCTCGGCGTCATATGGGCATATGTCTCACTAGAAACGCTGTATTGGTTTGACGCCAAAGTGCTTGGTTCGTTTGTCGTCCTGCTGCTGTACAGCTATTATCTTTATATCAGGCTGATTAAAGAGCTGCAAGGAAAGGTCGCTGCACTGTGGAATACGGCTTGTTTTCTGGTGCTGATGATCAATTATTTCCTGCTTGGAAGCCTGTCGCAATTCCATTGGTTCAGTTAAACGATGTCCCAAGCAGATTCGGGAGGAAAGAAATGATGAGAACGATTAAAGTAGGTTCCAGACGAAGCAAACTCGCTATGACTCAAACAAAATGGGTTATTCAAAAACTGAAGGAAATCAATCCTTCGTTTGCTTTTGAAATTAAAGAGATCGTGACAAAGGGCGACCGGATTGTCGATGTTACACTCTCAAAAGTGGGTGGAAAAGGGCTGTTTGTCAAAGAAATTGAACAGGCGCTTTTAAACGAAGAGATTGATATGGCTGTGCACAGCATGAAGGACATGCCTGCTGTTTTGCCTGAAGGCCTTGTGATCGGCTGTATTCCTGAACGGGAGGACCCGCGTGATGCCCTTATTTCAAAGAATCGCGTAAAGCTTTCAGAAATGAAGGAAGGTGCTGTCATTGGCACAAGCAGTTTAAGAAGAAGCGCGCAGCTTTTGATTGAGCGCCCTGACCTTACAATTAAATGGATTAGAGGTAATATAGATACAAGACTTCAAAAGCTGGAAACAGAGGATTATGACGCGATTATTTTAGCGGCTGCCGGACTTTCTAGAATGGGGTGGAAGCAAGATGTCGTAACCGAATTCCTTGAGCCTGAGCGCTGTTTGCCTGCTGTGGGGCAGGGAGCACTGGCGATTGAGTGCCGAGAATCGGATGAAGAGCTGTTGGCGTTGTTTTCTCAGTTTACAGATGAATATACAAAACGGACTGTCTTAGCGGAACGTGCTTTTTTAAACGCGATGGAGGGCGGCTGCCAGGTTCCGATCGCAGGCTACTCCGTGTTAAATGGACAGGATGAAATTGAAATGACAGGTCTTGTCGCTTCACCTGACGGCAAAATCATTTTTAAAGAAACCGTCACCGGAAACGATCCGGAGGAAGTAGGAAAGCGCTGTGCCGCTCTTATGGCTGACAAAGGAGCAAAAGATTTAATTGATCGTGTAAAACGGGAGCTTGATGAGGATGGAAAATGATTTTCCGTTGAAAGGAAAAACAGTGCTTGTCACCCGGAATAAGGCACAGGCAACATCATTTCAGCAAAAAGTGGAGGCGCTTGGCGGTAAAGCGGTTTTAACCTCTTTGATTACGTTTCGCCGCGCTTTGCCGAATGATGTTGCGGAACAGGTAAGGGAGGATCTAACCGCGCCAGGCTGGCTTGTTTTTACAAGTGTGAACGGGGCAGACTTCTTTTTTTCTTATCTGAAGGAAAATCAGCTTATTCTCCCTGCGCATAAAAAAATTGCAGCCGTCGGTGAAAAAACCGCCCGCCGTTTAAAAACGCATAACGTATCGGTTGATGTGATGCCACAGGAGTATATTGCTGAACAATTGGCTGACGCTCTTAAGCAGCATGCTGAACCGGGGGAGCCCATTACCGTGATGAAAGGGAATTTGTCACGTGATGTGATAAAACAAGAGCTTGTCCCGCTCGGTTTTGAAGTAAAGGAATGGGTTCTCTACGAAACGATTCCGGATGAAGAAGGCATTGAGGCACTGAAAGACGCTGCGGGTCAATATTCCTTTGACTATGTAACATTTACGAGTTCATCAACCGTACATACGTTTATGCATGTCTTGGGAGAAGAATTAAAAAAGTGGAAGGCGAATGGGACGGCCTGTATCAGCATTGGACCTTTAACAAATGATGCCCTTCTGACGTACGGCATCACATCGCATACGCCTGATACATTTACAATAGATGGCATGCTTGAGTTAATGTGCAGCATGTCAAGAGAGGAAGAGAGAATATGAGTCAATCATTTAATAGACACCGCCGCCTGCGGACATCAAAAGCAATGAGAGAAATGGTAAAGGAAACACGTTTGCATCCATCAGATTTTATTTATCCGATTTTTGTCGTTGAAGGGCTGGAAGGCAAAAAAGCTGTTCCGTCAATGCCTGATGTTTACCATGTATCATTAGATTTATTGAAGGATGAAGTAGCGGAGCTGGTCAAACTGGGCATTCAATCTGTTATCGTCTTCGGCATCCCAGAAGAAAAAGATGATTGCGGAACACAAGCGTACCATGATCACGGAATTGTCCAAAAAGCCATCATAGAAATTAAAAAACACTTCCCTGAAATGGTTGTTGTCGCTGACACGTGCCTGTGCGAATATACAGACCACGGCCATTGCGGACTTGTCAAAGACGGGGTCATCCTCAATGATGAATCGCTGGAGCTTTTGGCGCAGACAGCTGTCAGCCAAGCGAAAGCAGGTGCGGATATCATTGCGCCATCAAACATGATGGACGGATTTGTTACAGTGATCAGAGAAGCGCTTGATAAAGAAGGATTCGTCAATATTCCAATCATGTCTTACGCTGTGAAATATTCTAGTGAGTTTTACGGTCCGTTCCGTGATGCAGCAAACAGCACACCGCAATTCGGAGACCGCAAAACATATCAGATGGACCCTGCCAACCGTATGGAGGCACTCCGCGAAGCACAATCAGATGTCGAGGAAGGCGCGGACTTTTTGATTGTCAAACCTTCGCTTTCTTATATGGATATCATGCGTGACGTAAAAAATGAGTTTACTTTGCCGCTCGTCGCTTATAATGTAAGCGGAGAGTATTCAATGGTGAAGGCTGCAGCGCAGAACGGCTGGATCAAAGAAAAAGAAATTGTGTTGGAAATTTTGACAAGCATGAAGCGCGCGGGTGCCGACCTGATTATTACGTATCATGCGAAAGACGCAGCGAAATGGCTTGCGGAGTAATTTTATTCAGTTGACAGGAGTTGAGGCAGATGAGAAGCTATGAAAAATCAAAAACGGCTTTTAAAGAAGCGCAAAAACTCATGCCGGGCGGTGTGAACAGTCCCGTTCGCGCATTTAAATCGGTAGACATGGACCCGATTTTTATGGAGCGTGGAAAAGGCTCGAAAATCTTTGATATTGACGGGAATGAATATATTGACTACGTCTTGTCATGGGGGCCTTTAATTTTAGGGCATACAAATGACCGCGTCGTAGAAAGCCTCAAAAAAGTGGCTGAATACGGGACAAGCTTCGGTGCTCCGACTGAAGTAGAAAATGAACTGGCTAAGCTCGTCATTGATCGTGTGCCATCTGTAGAAATTGTACGAATGGTAAGCTCCGGAACAGAGGCTACAATGAGTGCCCTCCGTTTGGCAAGGGGCTATACGGGCCGCAACAAGATTTTAAAATTTGAGGGCTGCTACCACGGACACGGCGATTCTCTCTTGATTAAAGCTGGTTCAGGTGTTGCCACTCTCGGTCTGCCTGACAGCCCGGGGGTGCCTGAAGGCATTGCGAAAAACACCATCACCGTTCCGTACAATGATTTAGAAAGTGTAAAGCTTGCTTTCCAGCAATTCGGTGAAGACATTGCGGGAGTCATTGTAGAGCCAGTTGCCGGAAATATGGGTGTTGTTCCGCCGCAAGAAGGTTTCCTGCAGGGTCTGCGTGATATCACTGAGCAGTACGGCTCCCTGCTGATTTTTGATGAAGTGATGACTGGCTTCCGGGTCGATTATAACTGCGCTCAAGGCTACTTCGGCGTAACGCCTGATCTGACTTGTTTAGGAAAAGTAATCGGGGGCGGACTTCCTGTCGGCGCTTATGGCGGAAAGGCAGAAATCATGGAGCAGATCGCTCCAAGCGGTCCGATCTATCAAGCTGGTACATTGTCAGGCAACCCGCTTGCGATGACGGCTGGCTTAGAGACATTGAAACAGCTGACACCTGATTCCTACAAGAATTTCATCAAAAAAGGCGACAGACTGGAAGAAGGAATTTCAAAAGCCGCCGAGGTTCATGGCATTCCGCATACCTTTAACCGTGCAGGTTCGATGATCGGTTTCTTCTTTACAAACGAACCAGTCATTAATTATGAAACAGCGAAATCATCTGATTTGAAGCTGTTCGCAAGCTATTATAAAGGGATGGCAAATGAAGGGGTATTCCTTCCGCCATCACAATTCGAAGGTCTTTTCCTCTCAACGGCCCATACTGATGAAGATATTGAAAACACAATCCAGGCAGCTGAGAAAGTATTTGCTGAGATCAGCCGCAGATAAGAGTGAAAACCGGTATCAAGGACTCCTTGTGCCGGTTTTTTCGTGCTCTCCCACTCATATTTTCTCCAGTTCATACATACACCTTTAGTGACATCTAATTTTAAGGATTAGATGAAAGGAGGATATGAACTTGCCGCAAAATCATCGATTGCAATTTTCTGTAGAAGAATCGATCTGTTTCCAAAAAGGACAGGAAGTTTCTGAACTGCTTTCTATTTCATTAGATCCTGATATTAGGGTTCAGGAAGTAAATGATTATGTATCAATCATAGGATCGCTTGAACTTACAGGTGAGTACAACATAGATCAAAACAAACATACCGAAGAGATTTATACAGATAAGCGGTTTGTTGAACAAGTCAGAAAGAGAGAGGATGGAAGTGCGGAACTGACTCACTGTTTTCCTGTGGATATTACCATTCCGAAAAATAAAGTGAGCCATTTACAGGATGTCTTCGTCTTTATTGACGCATTTGACTATCAATTGACGGATTCGCGCATTTTAACAATTCAAGCTGATTTAGCGATTGAAGGGCTTTTGGATGATACGCAAGACAAAGAGCCGGAGATACCTTTATATGAAGCTCCTGCGGCATTCAGGGAGGAAGAGCTTTCAGAGCCGCCGGCACATAGTGTAGTAGAAGAACCGGGTGCATCATCGGCAGAGGAAGCAGTTCTTCAGCATGAACCGCCAGCCGAACCGCCAGAACTTTTTATCTCAAAAGCGGGGCTCCGTGAAGAACTGGAGACAGAAAAAGCAGAATCTGAGCCGCCTGAATCGGTTGCTTCAGAACCAGAGGCCAGAGAAGATGTAAAAGAGGAAGAAGAGTCAGAAGAGCTTGCTGTGCCGGAAACGGAGGTTCGTGCTGAATCGGAAACAGAAGAATCTGAGCCAGAACCTGATCATTCAGAAATAGAGATTCAAGAGATCGTTAAAGCAAAAAAAGAAACGGCAGAGCCGACAGCTGCAACAGCGGATGTTCGTGAAGAAGCAGACTCTCCAGCGGAGACTGAGCTTCGTGAACACGCTGGAGCAGAAGAATCGCCTGCTTTGGAAGCTGAGCTTCATTCAGAGACTGTGATTGCAGAGGAAAAAGAGGAAACAACAGTGTCTCCTAATCATGAATATGCGCTGCGCCAAGAGGCTCAAAATGAAGAAGCAGCTCAATCGGATCAGGCTGATCCTGCGCTTTGCCATGAAGAGGCGGAACCGGATGAAGCTTTGGAGAGTGTATCAGAGACCGCTCTCTCCATAGAAGATAGCAGAGAAACAGCTTCAGCTGCATATGTGGAGAATGACAAAGCCGATTTACATTTCCATTTCAATCAAAAAACAAGCTCGGAGGAGACATCTCAAGAAGAATTGCCTGAACCGGCATACCGTACCTTCCTGCCTGAACAAGAAGAGGAAGATTCTTTTTATTCAGCGCCTAAGCTGCTGGAGGAGGAAGAACAAGAGGAAGAGAGCTTCGAAATTGAAGTGAGAAAAACACCATCAGCTGAAGAGCCTAAGGAAGAAACACCTTTTCAATCCTTCCAGCTGCCTGAATCTTCTGAGACTGAAAGGAAGGAAACGGATGCTGTTCCTAGGGTTGCTCCTGCTCCTGAAACGAAGGAACCTCAAACAAAGGAAAGTGATAATTCTCTTTATTTAACAAAACTCTTTACAAAAGAAGCGGATGAGTTTTCGAGAATGAAAATATGCATTGTACAGCAGGAAGATACGATCGAGCGTTTATGCGAACGGTATGAAATTACATCCCAGCAGCTGATCAGGATGAATTCTTTAGCATTGGATGATGAATTAAAAGCAGGACAGATTCTCTATATTCCTCAATATAAAAATAGCCATGCGTAAACCGTAAGCGATCGGAAAATGTGGTGAATGAAATGGAAGATACCCAATCGGTTCTTCGGGAATACGGACTGACTGCTCAATTTATTGAGCCTGTCAGTCCTCTTGTTTGGAAAGTGTATACAGACTACGGCGTATTTGCCCTGAAAAAATTGAAAGAGGGTCGCGGCAAGCATTTTACAGATCATATGGTGGCGATTGAGGAAAAAGGCTTTCGTTCATTCGTTCCTGTTTACAGAACAAATAGCGGTGAGTTTTTCTCAGCAGGCATACAATACGGAGATACCTACTATTTAATGCCTTGGCTCCAATTTGACCAAGAGGAAGAACGGGATCAGAAACATGCTTATTTATTTAGAGAAACAGCCCGTCTTCACGAGAGAACCGCGCAGGAACTAAAGGTTAGACGTGATGAGATTGAACGTTATTACGGGCAAACGAAAAAAAAGTGGGAACAAGATAAAATTTTCTATGAGCAGTTTGTGGATAGAGCGGAGAAGGAATGGTACCTTTCTCCCTTTGAACTCCAGGCCATAACCTATTTTTCTGAAACCATTTCCGCGGTGAACTTTGCGCTGGAACGGCTGGAGGACTCGTATGAGTCCGCAAAGGAAAAGGACGTTTCAAGGGTTGTAATGAACCACGGCAGCCTGTCTATACACCATTTTCTGTATAATGATGCCGGGACCGGATATTTTACAAACTTCGAAAGAGCATCTGTCGGTCCTCCGCAAAACGACCTGCTCGGCTTTTATACAAAAATGTTCAGAGGCTTTCCGAAAGCTTGTCCGGAATGCGTCGAATGGTTTTATGGATATACGAAATCATTCCCTTTGCGTGAAGCGGAAGTCAGCCTTTTCCTCAGCTATATGGCATATCCGGCAGCCATGTACAAGGTGCTGAACGGTTATCAAACTGGGAAACGACAGCATGAAAAAGAGGAATGTACACAATTATTAAAGGCTTATTGGCAAATGAAAAATATAGAGCCGTTTGTGATGAAAATCCATCAGATTGAACAAGAGAAAAAATTTCAGGCTGAAAACGAGTCCACGTCTTAATGGCGCGGACTTGTTTGTTTATATCCATTCTAAATGAAGGGCGCAAGCTAAAAAGATTAGGATTGCGAGCAGCAAAACATCAAAGGTTGTCGGAAAGAAAATGGTTCTGATTCCTTGAAAAATCGTAATGGGAATAATCACTTGTGCGGATACAAGCCGAATTTGCCTTACCCATGGCGGCAGTGAATAAGAGCTGAAACGTTTCTTCACGGTGCATCCTCCTCTACGCATTTACAAGCATCATATGTAAACTTGGGCAATAGGTGCCTGCCCATCTGTATAGAAAGCGGTGTTTTTGGAAAAGATGATTGACG
>NZ_JAVAXX010000286.1:0-7815 GCF_042709275.1 Bacillus sp. LR_5
AATTTTTAATGTTCATGATATTTTCTAATTCTCAATTAGCTTAACTGATCGAAAATATTTTTTTGTTTTTCTTCATCAATGAGTTTCAGGACTTCATCCGTTTTTTCGTACGATTCCCCGTACCATTTCTCGTCTTTATAAGTATGAATGTTTTCATATGTCTGTTTCATGGCTTCAAGAATTTCTTCTTCTGATTCTGTTTTTGGTGACCAGTACAGAATCTCCATCTTGTTTACTTCATTCGTAGCCAATGACCGGCGCCGGTACCCAATTGACTGAGCATGCTTGAAATGCTCTCTTTGATAAAACCTCAGGCGTTTTTCTGTATCAGTATCATCTTCATCCACAGGTTCCACCTCGAGCAATATGGGCTTATTTTTCTTTTTCAGCTTCGCGATCAATTTGCCGCCAAGCCCCTGCCCTCTTGCATCCTTAGACACATACAGATAATCAACGAAGATAAAAGAATCGAATTCCGCAAACATTAAAATATGATGTTTGCCTTCATCTTTATGATAAATATCGCTTCGCTCTTTCAGAAGAGCTTCCATATGCGCTTTTGATTTCATTTCTTCAATTGGAAAGTACTCGCTAAGCTTTTCATACCAGTTCATTGATTTGCTCCTTATGAGTTCGTTGTCTTCATACTTTTAGATATACCCCATTTCTTCTTGTTTAAACAGCCTTACATCTATAAAGACGTGCGAACTTCCGCCATGGTTTCATTTTTTTTTTCAGCAAAACGGAGCCAACTGCTCCGTTCATTTTGAAGTGTTTCTCATTGAACCCGGTTTTCCCGCCTGTAATGAATCAGGCGGGGCTGCGCCAGTGCAATCAGAAATGTCATGATATATAATGCAGCAGCCGCGATAAAAGCTATTTTCGCACCAGCAACATCAGCCACTAGCCCCATAATGGAGTAGGTGACGCCTGACCAAGGAGTCAAAATCGCATTTTTTGCAGCCATGATTCCGATTCGTTTCTGCTCGGGAATAACCTCCTGCAGCATGGTTTCCTGGCAAATATCACGCACCTGATAAAAAGGCCCCATTGCAGCACAAGCCAGAGCGCATAAAAATGGGACTGGAGAAAATGAAAACAAAAGGGTCAGCGCCGACATTACAAGCGAGCTGAACATAATGGCATAGCCCATATTCCGCTCAAAAAAAGAAGAAAAACGAATGGCAATCACACTGCCGACAATTGCGCCTATAAAATAGGAAGCGTTAAACATCCCCCACCACACCTCTGTTTCATGCAAAACAGCCGCAGTAAATGCGAGGAGAATAGCAGATGACCATATGGAACCCGCCAAAGCTTCTATCATGTCCATTACAGTAATGTCTCTTACAATAGGGATGATCATTAAATCCTTCCATATACTTCTGGCAGAAGCTGTTCCAGCAGTTCCTACAGCCTCTTCTTCATTTACATGCAGCACACTGATGGAAGCTCCCGATAGAACAAACAGGCAAATGGCAGCGCCGACAACGAGTTCAAAAGGGACGGCGTACGTCAGAAGGCCTCCAAGGCCCCAGCCTGCTGTTAAGAACAATTGATTCGAGAGGGAGATCACACCATTCGCTTTTACATATTGCTTCTTTGGAACAATAATCGGCAGCAGCGCAAATCTTGCCGGCTGAAAAAAAGCGCCCGCGAAGGAAAAACAAAACACAAACAGCAGCGTAATCCAAAAGAATGCCTGTCCGTGATGAGTGACGCTGTATGCCATCAGTATTGTAAAGACCGCTCTCAGCAGATTCGCTCCCGCAAGCACCTTTTTAAAACCGAGATTGCGAAGCACCGGAGAGACGCAAAAGCTTGCTGCTATACTCGCAAACGACATGAACGATAAAATAAGGCCCGCCAAAAAAACGGAGTCAGTCATTTGATAGACCCGGACCATTAAAACGATTGTGACGAGGACTCCTGCTAAAGATTGAAAAGATTGAGACAGCAATAGCGCAAAAACATTTTTGTTATGCAGAAATTGAATCGTATTTCGCCTCCGGTTTTTCCTCTAATTGTAAATGTTATCATTCTCACTTTCTATGAGGATGCAAAAAAATCCTTCAAGAGATTCTCTTGAAGGATTGATGAATCATGAAAAAGCTTTAAATTCGGCTTCCGTGCACATCACAAAATGTCCCGGTTTGACTTCACGGAATTCCATCGTTTCCCCATCCTTTAATTGATGGACGGACGGATCATATTTCTGGCGAACGCGATTTCTCTCATAGTCTGGATCTGGAAGCGGAATCGCAGAAAGCAATGATTTTGTATATGGGTGAAGCGGATTTTCATAAAGCTCATCTGCCGGCGCAAGCTCAACCAGTTTCCCGAAATACATGACGCCAATGCGGTCACTGATGTATTTGACCATCGATAAATCGTGGGCAATAAACAGGTATGTGAGCCCTTTTTCTTTTTGCAGTTCTTTCATTAAATTCACGACCTGCGCTTGAATGGATACATCCAAAGCGGAAATCGGCTCATCCGCGATAATGAATTCCGGATCAACAGCAAGCGCTCTGGCAATCCCGATTCTTTGGCGCTGGCCGCCGGAAAATTCATGCGGATAGCGGTTCGCGTGTTCCTTGTTTAAACCAACTGTTTCCAATAGTTCATGAACCCTCTGCATCCGCTCTTTTTTCGTTTTCGCCAGCTTATGAATATCAAGGCCTTCAGCAATAATATCAGCAACTGTCATTCTCGGATTCAGGGATGCATAGGGGTCTTGGAAAATCATCTGCATTTTGCGGTTGAATTCCAGCAGCTTTTTCCGCGATTTTCTACCGTGCACATTTTCGCCGTTGAACAGCACCTCACCATCGGTTGCTTCGTACAGCCGGATAATGCTTCGGCCTGTTGTCGATTTACCGCAGCCTGATTCACCAACCAGCCCTAATGTTTCACCTTTATAGATATCAAATGATAAATCATCTACAGCCTTGACCGTTCCCCTTGGTGTGACAAAGTGCTGTTTTAAATGTTTGATTTCTAATAATTTTTCAGTCAATTCATTCACCTTCTCTCACTAAGACAGGTTTTTCATACGTATTTGCCAGTTTACGCATTTTCGCTTTTACCGCTTCAGGCGGCTCTACCTTTGGCGCGTCAGGATGAAGCAGCCACGATTTTACATAATGAGTATCGGATACCTTAAACATTGGCGGCTCCTGTTCAAAATCGATTTTCATCGCGTAAGAGCTCCGCAGGGCAAAAGCATCTCCTTTTGGCGGGTTTGTCAAATCAGGCGGCGTGCCCGGAATTGCAGTCAGCTCTTCCTCTCCTGAACTTTCCAGTGTCGGCATGGATGCAAGAAGCCCCCAAGTGTACGGATGTCTCGGATCGTAGAAGATTTCGTCTACCGTACCGGTTTCTACAATCTGTCCCGCGTACATGACAGCGACCCGGTCAGCAACGTTAGCCACAACACCAAGATCGTGTGTGATAAAGATGATGGACGTGTCAATTTTCTTTTGCAAATCCTTCATTAATTCCAAAATTTGCGCTTGAATCGTTACATCAAGAGCAGTTGTCGGCTCATCGGCGATCAGAAGCTTCGGATTCGCTGCAAGCGCCATGGCAATGACAACCCGCTGCCTCATCCCGCCTGAAAATTCGTGCGGAAATTGGTTCACCCGCTTTTCCGGCATTGGGATACCGACTAATTCCAGCAGTTCAACCGCGCGTTTTTTAGCCGTTTCCTTCGAGATCTTTTCGTGTTTAAAAAGCACTTCCGTAATTTGTTTACCGACCTTCATCGTTGGATTTAAAGAGGTCATCGGATCTTGGAATATCATGCCGATCTCTTTTCCCCGGACATTTTGCATTTCTTTTTCGGACAGCGGCACCAGATCCTTCCCTTCAAACAGGATTTCACCGCGTTTGAAATAACCCGGAGGCATTGGAATCAGCTTCATGATTGCCTGAGAGGTTACACTTTTTCCGGACCCTGATTCGCCGACGATAGCCAGCGTCTCTCCTTTATCCAGATGGAAATTCACTCCGCGGATCGCCTGGACCTCTCCGCCATATGTTTTAAATGAAATTGCTAAATCTTTTACTTCTAATAGGCGTGTCACCCGTATCACTCCCTTATTTACGTAACTTAGGATCCAATGCGTCTCTTAATCCGTCGCCGACAACGTTAAAGCCAAACATTGTAATGCAGATAAATCCGGCAGGGAAGAATAAACGCCACGGATAATAGGTCAATGCAGGCAATCCGTCAGAAGCCATCGTTCCCCAGCTTGCCAGCGGAGCCGGAACACCAAGTCCCAAATAGCTTAAAAAGGCTTCTGTGAAAATCGCAGTAGGAACTGTCAGTGTCATCGTGACCAAAATAGAACCCATCGCGTTTGGCACGATATGTTTAAACAGAAGACGGGATGTTTTTGCACCCAGTGTCTGTGAAGCAAGCACATACTCCTGATTCTTCAGCTGCAGCACTTGTCCGCGCACGATTCTGGCCATATTAATCCAGCCTGTAATCGTCATGGCAATAATAATCGTAAATAGACCTTTCGGAAGAACAACCATCAGTAAGATAACCATTAATAATGAAGGAACTGCCCAAAGGATATCAGCGATACGCATCATGATTTCGTCCGTTCTGCCTCCGCGGAAGCCTGAAATGCTCCCCCAAATGACGCCAATCAGCAAATCGAGAATAGCAGCTGCAACACCGATAAAGATTGAGATTCGAGCCCCTACCCATGTACGGACGAAAATGTCCCGTCCAAGATCATCTGTTCCGAACCAGTGATCTTTTGAAGGCGGCTTATCCGCATTTAAGAGATTAGTAGTTGAATAATCATACCTTGAGAACATCGGCGCAAAAATTGCCATAAGGATAATAAGTACGATAATGATAAGCCCGACCATTGCAAGCTTATTGCTGCGGAAGCGAAGCATCGCATCTTTCCAGAGGGAAAGGCTCTTTTTACTTATTTTTTCTGCATCGCCGGCATTCGCTGCGGCTGGTTCAAACATGTTTTTTGGAATGTTCTGCATGGCCTAGGCTCCTTTCTTTGCTTTGGAAAGCTTGATTCTTGGATCAATAATGCCGTATAACACATCTACGATTAATACACACAATAGCAAGATGACACTGAAGAACACCGTTACACCCATAATGACCGTATAATCACGGTTTGTAATACTGTTGACGAAGTGTGCACCAAGCCCCGGAATCCCAAAAATGGTTTCAATAATGAAGCTCCCCGTTAAGACCTGTGCGGCCATCGGGCCCATATATGTAACAACCGGCAAAAGCGCGTTTCGAATGGCGTGCCGCACTGTAACCGCTGGGCGGGACAGCCCTTTCGCTTTCGCTGTGCGGATATAATCACTGTTTAACACTTCGATCATGCTTGAACGGGAAAGTCTGGCAATAAACGCCATCGGCATGGAAGCAAGTGCGATTGAAGGCAAAAAGGTGTATGCCCAGGAATCCCACCCCGCGACCGGAAACAGCCCAAGCTTCATGGAGAACACATATTGCAGAACAGCCGCCATGATAAAGCTCGGAACCGAAATACCAAATATCGTTAAAATCGCGACGGTATAATCCTGCCACTTATTATGGTAAAGGGCTGCAATGACCCCAAACAATACACCTAACGCTAAAGCGAGGAGAATAGCTTCTGCTCCAAGAGTAAATGAAACGGGGAAACCTGAACTGATCAGGTCGTTAACACTCTGACCTTTATATTTAAATGACGGTCCGAAATCCCACATTGCAACTGATTTCAAATAACTGACATATTGTACAAACAGCGGCTTGTCCAAGCCATAATGCGCATTTAAATTTGCTTCAATTTCAGGCGGAAGCTTTTTCTCACCTGAAAATGGCCCGCCCGGTGCTGCTTGCATTAAGAAGAATGTCACAGTTACAATCACAAATAGTGTGATAATCATATAGACTAAGCGTCTTCCGATATATTTTAGCAAGGGGGAACACCTCCATGGTTTTTACATTTTTATACTCCATCAGTAAGAAAGGTATATGGGGCTTTTCTCCCCATATACCTTGAGGTCTTTTATTTTCAGACGTAGCCTTATTTAAAATATGCGTTTCTGAAATAAACCTCACCAGTACCTGGCATGATAACACCTTTTAGGTTTTCATCCTGTACCCAAGTATCAGTATAGAAATAGATTGGGGCAACCGGCATTTCATCAATGAAAATACCTTCTGCTTTTTTCAGCAGCTCTGCACGTTTTGTTTTATCTGTTTCAGTTTGTGACTGATTCAGAAGCTTTTTGAATTCTGGATTTTCCCAGCCTGTATCGTTATTTCCTCCGTTTTTGTCACGGAACAATTCAAGGAAGTTGATAGGATCATTGAAGTCGCCGAGCCAGCCCATACGGCCGATTTGATAATCTTGGCTGTGGAGCTTATCAATATAGACATTCCACTCTGAGTTATCAAGCTCAACATCAACGCCTAAATTTTTCTTCCACATTTCTTGTACTGCTTGAGCGATTTTCGCGTGTGCGTCATCAGTGTTGTAAGACAATTTGATTTTTGGCAAATCAGATGCCTTGCTTAAGCCCATTTCTTTTAGGCCTTTATCAAGGTATTCTTTTGCTGTTTTGACATCATTGTCTTTGAAGTATCCTTCTTTGTTATCCTCAAATCCCTTCATTGTAGGCGGCACTGCAGCCATTGCCGGGATTTGCTCTCCTTGCGTAACGTTTTTAACAATCGACTGACGGTCAAGCGAATATGTTAAAGCTTTACGGATATTTACATTGTCTAGTGGCTTAGCTTCAGTGTTGAATTTGTACCAATACACACCTGCAATCGGCTCAACATGTAAAGAACCGTCTTTTTTCAGGGTCGGCAGGGATTCTGTCGGAAGCTGTCCGAGCGGCATACCGGCCCAATCAAGTTCGCCAGCTTGGAATTTTTTCAGTTCCGTATTGTTATTGTTGATCATAACCATATCGATTTTCTTCAGTTTGACTTTGTCTTTATCCCAATACTGGTCATTTTTTTCGAGAGTAATAGAGCCGCTGTGTTTCCATGCCGTCATTTTGAACGGCCCGTTTGATACATAATCATCTCCGGCATTTGTATTCCACTTTTTATTTTTCTCTGCAATTTTCTTATTGATCGGCATATACGTATAGAACGCAGTTAATTCAGTGAAATATGGAGTCGGGTTATTTAATTCAACCTTCAGCGTTTTGTCATTCACAGCTTTTACTGCCACATCATCTAGGCTGCCTTTGCCGGTATTCGCCGCTTCAGCACCTTTTATGTAGTAGAGCTGGTAAGCGTATTGTGATTCGTTATTAGGGTCAAGCGCCCATTTCCAAGCATATTCAAAATCTTGTGCAGTTACAGGGTCTCCATTAGACCATTTCACACCATCACGAATGGTAAATGTATATGTCTTTCCGTCCTTGCTCGTTTCAATTTTAGAAGCCATGCCTTCTTCAGGCTCACCATCTGCATTGATACGTGTCAATCCTTCAAAAGTCTGACGGATAACACCGCCTGATACTGAATCATTTGCCAATCCCGGATGTAAGGAGAACGGCTCAGTTTTAATATTAATGTTAAGTGTCGTCTTTCCTTTACTGTCCTTTTTCCCTTCACCGTTTGATCCGCTGCCGCCAAAGCCGCACGCGCTCAGCACGAGAGTGAAAATGAGCATCAACGTGACAATCGACCAACGTTTTTTCATATTCGCAAACCCCCTAATAATAATTTTCAGCTCCTTACGGCTAAATCCTCAGAAATATCAGACAAATGAACCTAAGTTTCCACAACTTTTATTCTGTTCCGTCTTTTCTGAT
>NZ_JAVAXX010000287.1:0-7749 GCF_042709275.1 Bacillus sp. LR_5
TATAATAATTATAAAATAATATTGACTGTTTACATAGAGATGATATTATGTTCTTATAAATTCCAAGAGGTGATAACATGAGTTCAAATAAACTGACAACTAGCTGGGGCGCTCCGGTTGGAGATAATCAAAACTCAATGACTGCCGGTTCTCGCGGACCAACTTTAATTCAAGATGTACATTTACTCGAAAAATTGGCCCATTTCAACCGAGAACGTGTTCCTGAACGTGTTGTTCACGCCAAAGGAGCAGGCGCACACGGATATTTTGAAGTGACAAACGACGTAACAAAATACACGAAAGCCGCTTTCCTTTCTGAAGTCGGCAAACGCACACCGTTGTTCATCCGTTTCTCAACAGTTGCCGGTGAACTTGGCTCTGCTGACACAGTTCGCGACCCGCGCGGATTTGCTGTTAAATTTTATACTGAAGAAGGAAACTACGACATCGTCGGCAACAATACGCCTGTATTCTTTATCCGCGATGCGATTAAGTTCCCTGATTTCATCCATACACAAAAAAGAGATCCAAAAACACACCTGAAAAACCCAACGGCTGTATGGGATTTCTGGTCACTTTCACCAGAGTCACTTCACCAAGTGACAATCCTGATGTCTGACCGCGGAATTCCTGCAACACTTCGCCACATGCACGGCTTCGGAAGCCATACATTCAAATGGACAAATGCCGAAGGCGAAGGCGTATGGATTAAATATCATTTTAAAACGGAACAAGGCGTGAAAAACCTTGATGTCAATACGGCAGCAAAAATTGCCGGTGAAAACCCTGATTACCATACAGAAGACCTTTTCAATGCAATCGAAAACGGTGATTATCCTGCATGGAAACTATATGTGCAAATCATGCCTTTAGAAGATGCAAACACGTACCGTTTCGATCCGTTTGATGTCACAAAAGTTTGGTCTCAAAAAGACTACCCGTTAATCGAGGTCGGACGCATGGTTCTAGACAGAAATCCGGAAAACTACTTTGCAGAGGTAGAACAAGCGACATTTTCACCTGGAACACTCGTGCCTGGTATTGATGTTTCACCGGATAAAATGCTTCAAGGCCGACTGTTTGCTTATCATGATGCACACCGCTACCGTGTCGGTGCAAACCATCAAGCGCTGCCAATCAACCGTGCACGCAACAAAGTAAACAATTATCAGCGTGATGGACAAATGCGTTTTGACGATAACGGCGGCGGATCTGTGTATTACGAGCCTAACAGCTTCGGCGGTCCAAAAGAGTCACCTGAGGATAAGCAAGCAGCATATCCGGTACAAGGTATCGCTGACAGCGTAAGCTACGATCACAACGATCACTACACTCAAGCCGGTGATCTGTATCGTTTAATGAGTGAAGATGAACGTACCCGCCTTGTTGAAAATATCGTTAATGCTATGAAGCCGGTAGAAAAAGAAGAAATCAAGCTTCGTCAAATCGAGCACTTCTACAAAGCGGATCCTGAATACGGAAAACGCGTGGCAGAAGGCCTTGGATTGCCGATTAAAAAAGATGCTTAATGTAGAAATGCAAAAACCCGCTGTAATCAGCGGGTTTTTTTATATTTAGTTACACATTGCGTATGCTTCTCATCAATCTTCATATAAATTTCTTCCATGAGCTCCGCGTTGTTTATAATCTCTCGTTTGTTTTTTTCAATCAGCAGCTCAAGCGGCAAAATCTGATTCCCGTAGGTTTTTCGCTTCCTGAATCGTTTTCTCCCCTTTTCTTTTTTGACTCCCATCAATAATCCCTCCTTTTTCATACAAAAAAGGCCCTTATCTAAACGATAAGAGCCTTCGGTGTTCCGATCAGCGCGATAAATTTGAAAAATTTGTACTGACCATGTTAATTCATACAATACCGACCTGTCAACTATTTTTTAAGGGAGTTGACACTGTATCAGATTGCATCCCCGCTTTTTCCTTATACACTCTTTTCCCTTGACGCATAAGCTAGAGAAACTAGAATACGAGAGAAAGAGATGTGGGAGTGTGGAAAAGACAAAATTGACCGGACGTATCGTGACACGGGATGATCCGGACTATAACGAAGCAAGAACCAATATTAACCTAAGCTTAGAAAGGTATCCTGACATCATTGTGTTTTGCCAAAACAAACAGGATGCACTCAATGCGCTGAAATGGGCGCGTGAAAACCGTGTGCCTTTCCGTATTAGAGGCGGCAGACACAGCTATGAGAACTTTTCCCTTTTAAATAACGGTCTTGTTATTGATTTAAGCGAGATGAAAAAAATAACTGTGAATCAGGATAAAAAGCTGGCCTATATTGAAGCGGGGGCTGAATTGGGAGAAGTCTATCGGACACTCTGGCAATACGGCCTGACGCTTCCCGCAGGCACCATTGCTAATGTAGGGCTCACAGGTTTAACTCTCGGAGGGGGAATTGGACTTTTAACAAGGGCTGCCGGCCTTACTTGCGACAGCCTCGTGCAGCTTGAGATGATCGTAGCAGACGAAAAAGAGGGCGCTGATCTGATTACAGTCAGCTGTTCAAATCATCCAGACTTATTTTGGGCGTCTCAGGGAGGCGGAGGAGGCAATTTCGGCATAGTCACCTCCATGACATTTAAAGCAGTGCCCATCTCTCAAGTGTCGATTTTTTCTATAACATGGGGATGGGATGATTTTGAGGAAGTATTTAACACGTGGCAGCACTGGGCCCCGTATACAGATGACCGGCTTACATCATCAATAGAGTTTTGGCCTAAAGAAGTAAACCGCATAGAAGCACTCGGCCAATTTGTCGGGCCAAAAACAGAGTTAAAAAAACTGTTAAAGCCTTTATTGAAAGCAGGAAGCCTAACAAGCGGAATGGTAAAAACAATGCCGTTCATCGAAGCGGTAACCTTTTTTAACAGCCCGGGAGGCAATCAGCCTCAAAAAATGAAACGCTCCGGCTCTTTCATTGAAAAGCCATTATCAGAACGTGCGATTACAACAATAAAACACTTTTTAGAGCACGCTCCGAATCAAAACGCCAGTGTCTGGCAGCAAGCACTCGGCGGGGCAGCCGGACGGATCGCTCCTGACCAAACGGCATTTTATTATCGTGATGCAATCATTGCCCAGGAATACTTAACAAACTGGACATCCCCTGGAGAAAAAAGACAAAACGTCCGCTGGATTGAGGGGCTGAGAACGTCCCTTTCGAGAGAAACGATGGGAGACTACGTAAATTGGCCAGATATCGAAATCAGAAACTGGCCAAGAACATATTACGGCGAAAACGTTGAACGACTCCGCCGTGTCAAAACGAAATATGATCCAGAAAATGTTTTCCGCTTTGAACAGAGTATTCCGCCGCTTCGACGCTCTCTGTTTTTCTAAAAAAAATGAAGATGGAGCATTCTCCATCTTCATTTTTTTTATTGATATAAATTGCTTCCCGTATCGACAAACTCTTTTGCTTTTTCTTTTAATCCTTTATTTATAGCTTCTGCTTCACTGAGATCGTTTTTCTTCGCATAATCCCGAATATCCTGTGAAATTCTCATGCTGCAAAATTTCGGACCGCACATGGAACAAAAGTGAGCGGTTTTTGCTCCTTCAGCAGGCAGGGTTTCATCATGGTATTCAAGGGCTCTCTCCGGATCAAGAGATAAATTAAACTGATCCCGCCAGCGGAATTCAAAACGGGCTTTCGATAACGCATCATCCCGGATTTGCGCTCCGGGATGCCCTTTTGCAAGGTCCGCAGCGTGCGCAGCGATCTTATATGTAATGACTCCTTCACGAACATCATCACGGTTTGGCAGCCCTAAATGCTCCTTCGGCGTTACATAACAAAGCATTGCTGTCCCGTACCAACCGATCATCGCCGCTCCGATCGCTGAAGTAATATGGTCATATCCCGGGGCAATATCCGTTGTCAACGGCCCCAATGTGTAAAAAGGCGCTTCTTTACAAATGTCCATTTGTTTATCGACATTCTCTTTGATTTTATGCATCGGAACATGGCCAGGACCCTCAATCATCACCTGAACATCATGCTTCCAGGCAATTTGCGTCAGCTCTCCAAGCGTCTCTAATTCAGCAAACTGCGCTTCGTCATTGGCATCAGCAATTGATCCGGGACGCAAACCATCCCCAAGAGAGAAAGCAATATCATACATTTTCATAATCTCACAGATTTCTTCAAAATGTGTGTATAAAAAGCTTTCTTGATGATGAGCCAGACACCACTGCGCCATAATCGCTCCCCCGCGTGACACGATACCAGTTGTCCGTTTGGCAGTCAGCGGTACATACCTAAGCAAAACACCCGCGTGAATCGTAAAATAATCCACTCCCTGCTCTGCCTGCTCGATTAGCGTATCACGATAAATCTCCCACGTTAAATCCTCCGCTACGCCGTTTACTTTTTCAAGCGCCTGATAAATCGGAACAGTTCCCACAGGCACGGGGCAATTGCGGATAATCCATTCACGCGTCGTATGAATATCTTTTCCGGTAGAGAGATCCATCATCGTATCCGCTCCCCAGCGGATGGCCCACGTCATTTTTTCCACTTCTTCTTCAATGGATGACGTAACCGCTGAATTCCCGATATTCGCATTAATCTTCACATGAAAATTCCGGCCGATAATCATTGGCTCACTTTCAGGGTGATTAATGTTTGAAGGAATAATCGCCCGGCCGCTGGCTACCTCGTCTCTGACGAATTCAGGAGACACATGCTCACGAATGGCGATAAATTCCATCTCAGGTGTAATGATCCCCTTTTTTGCATAGTGCATTTGAGTGACATTTTGACCTGCCTTCGCCCTCAGCGGTTTCCGCTTTAATCCTGGGTAGCTTACGTTTGGATTTGCTTTTTTATAACCGTTATCTTCTGGTTTTATAGCCCGACCTTCATACTCTTCCACGTCACCGCGCTCTGTGATCCATTTTTGGCGGAGCGGCTTTAATCCTTCTTGAATATTAATGGTTACTTCAGGGTCCGTATACGGTCCGCTTGTATCATAGACACGCACAGGCGCATTTTCCTCTTCGCCGAACGATCCCGTCGTCGGACTCAATAGGATCTCCCTCATCGGTACTTGGATGTCCGAAGAAGAACCCTCCACGTATACCTTCTTGCTGCCTGAAAAACTTGACATAATGGAAATGTTGGCTTGCTGCACTGAATTGTTTTGCATTACTTTTCCTTCCCCTCTCTACGTTTGAAAGGACAAAATCAAGCCCATAACCAGCACAAAAAACCGGATTCATATAAATGAACCCGGTTACAGTCAGAAAGAAACATATTATTGCCCAGCAAGACAATAACAAAAACAATTCCTCTACTTCCCCACGCTGGTACGAACCAGATCAGGTCCAAAGGGTTAAGAAGCTTGCCTTCTCTCTCAGCCCGAAAGCGGGCACCCCCAGTAACTATTGATTTCGCACTCATCTTATCATAAAATCAATCTGAAAAAAAGAGGAATATAGATAATATTCAGCTAATTTCACCCTAAATATTTGACCGGCAACGGGATTTCAGCTATTTCATGTTCAGCCATCATCACCCGATATGCCTTTGCACCCGACCTTGAACTCATAGTCTGAAACAGCTGATCATTTATGAAATGGAGAGCAGCCCCATCATCCGCTGCATAGCCACTGCATAAGAACTTGTTAGATATCAGCTGGTGGTATGCCGGTCTCCGATCCTTTTCCCCGTCATAATGGGGACAAAAGCTCCCTTGCAAAAAACCTAAACTTTTCAAACTTGTCAGCGGTCCGGCTGAATCTGTCACCCCTTCTTCAAACCAGCAGATCGCACCGGCACTTATTCCAGCTAAAACCACACCGTTCTTCCATGCTTCCCTGAGAATATGGTCCAGCCCCCACTCTTTCCATAACACAAGTAAATTCCGCGTATTTCCCCCGCCAACATAAATCACGTCCATTTCCATAACAAAAGAAGCTAAATCTGATGATGGCGGCTTAAACAAAGATAAATGAGACGGCACGCAATCCAATGTTTGAAATGCATGATAAAACCGCTGAATATAGTTTTGGGAATCTCCGCTCGCCGTCGGCAAAAAACAAATACGAGGCTGCTCTCGTTTTGATTGATTGAGGATATATTGATCGAGGGACAAATTATCCGGCTCCATCGAAAAACCCCCGCCCCCCATCGCAATAATCTGCTTCATCATCACACCCCCCAACAAAATTTGTTGCTTATTATAGCATTTTGTATAGAAGCAAGAAACAAAGTCAAATACTTTCTTATCAGGAGCTGCTAAAAAAACAAAGGAGGTGGTTTCCCATTGAACAAAGTCTTTGTCCCAAAGATATTCTTGATTTGTTAACAACAATAAAAACCAGCATTAACAAATACACTGTCGCAATAACAGAAACCGAAAATCCCCACATCAGAAGAGCATTGCATGATCAATTAGATACAACTGTTTATCTCCATGATGAACTGTCAGATCTTCTGTTAGAAAAGGGGTGGCTCGGGTGAGCAATTACGCTTTTATCTTGCAGTAAAGACCACAAAAAGAGACGGGATCTCAAAGATGAGATGCCGTCTCTTTTTTATTGCTCCACTCTTCTTAAAGCCTCATTTACCGTTTCTTTTATAAACGCGTCTTCACCGCTTAATCGGTCTAAACTGAGATCGCCGTTTCTCAGCCTTTCGGAAATATTGTTTATATCCTCCTCTACTGTGATTTGCAGCTCACCAGCCAAAAACATTCTGTGTAATTCATCCGCAACCAAACTTTCTTTATTCACTTCCATCCACTCCTTTATTTTCAATATTATTCTTAGTCTGTCCCTAGGCCGAGACGAATAATAGGAAAAAAGTATGAATCAAACGAATCTTTTTTCCGCCTTCTTACGTATATCTGTTGAGAAAAAAGAAAAAGGGGAAGATCTAACATGTCATTTTTTAAGAAGCTTGCGGCAAGTGCCGGAATTGGAGCTGCAAAAGTAGATACAATTTTAGAAAAAGACGCATATTTTCCAGGAGAAGAAGTACAGGGAACGGTACATGTCAAAGGCGGAAAAATCGCTCAGGACATCCGTTATATCGATTTACAGCTTAGCACACGATATGTCATTGTAAAAGACGATGAAGAGCACCGGAAATACGCTACAATTCATTCTTTCCGGGTCACTGGTTCATTTACCATACAGCCTGGTGAAGAGCATCAATTTCCGTTCACATTCACTCTGCCTCTAGATACGCCGATCACTGTAGGGAAAGTAGAGGTTGCCGTGGTGACAGACCTTGACATTCAAGGCGGTATCGATAAATCCGATCATGACCGCATTTTTGTTGAAGCGCACCCTTGGATTGAAAATGTGCTTGAAGCAATCGAAAACCTGGGCTTCCGTCTTAACGAAGCAGACTGCGAACAAGCGCCCTACTTCCAGCGTCGTCTTCCGTTTGTTCAAGAATTCGAATTCGTTCCGACTTCCGGATATTATCGTCAGATGCTTGATGAATTAGAGCTCATTTTCCTTTTAGACGAAGACGGTTTGGAAATCATTTTCGAAGTCGACCGCAGAGCAAGAGGACTCCGAGGGTGGCTGGAAGAGATGTATAATGACGGAGAACAGCTTGTACGCGTCCGTTTCAGCCAATCAGAGCTTGAAGATACAGAAGAGCTAGAAGAGGTGCTAGAAGAGATCCTAGACCAATACGCTGAGTAAGTATAAAAAGGAGCCTGGCTCCTTTTCTTTAATAAAAAATAAAAACCCGTTCCTGTTAAGAAACGGG
>NZ_JAVAXX010000288.1:0-7731 GCF_042709275.1 Bacillus sp. LR_5
CTGTAAAGAGTCGTTCATTATGCCGCTTCTTCGTTGTATGGTTTTAAAAGTAAGTTTGTGAAATATGCCCACGATCCCTCACCTCAAACACTCTCTTTGTTAGGTTTGTAACAGTGTATTAGCATTCTTTTGGGAATATGCTAAAAACTCAATAAGGACAAGGGGTGAAACGAACTTTTTCAGATTCAGCAAACTATTTCGCGTCACTAAATTTTCACCTTTACAACTATCGATCGCTCCTGTAAAATGAAATAAGCAATTAGTTACTTAGGTAAGTTTTTTAGAAGGAGACCGACATGTCCTACGTCAACAGACACCTCATTCATCAAATCAACCAAAGCGCCCGCCTGATTGCCAAGAAAGCCAATGAACAGCTAGAGCCATTCGGCCTTTATTCATCCCAATGGTCAGTTTTATATTGTTTGCGTACGATCGGACCAATGACTCAAAAAGAGATTTGGTCCTATTTAAATGTGGAAGCGCCGACTGTGACTCGGACGATCAAACGCCTGGAGGTGAACGGCTGGGTTCAGAGACGGCAAGGTGAAGACAAACGGGAAAAACTTGTTGTCCTCACAAAAGAAGCCGAGAAAAAATACGAAGAAATCAATGTGAAAATGCTGAAATTCGAGGAAGAGCTGCTTGCTGATTTCCGGGATGAAGACAAAGAAGCTTTTTCTCATTTATTCCGCATGTTTTTACAACAATGAAAATAAGGAAGTGACATACATTTGAAAAAAGCGGATGCGATATGGACCAAGGATTTTATTATGGTCCTGCTTGTCAATTTATTTGTGTTTGTGTTCTTTTATACATTTTTAACTGTATTGCCGATCTATACGCTGCAAGAGCTTGGCGGCACAGAATCACAAGGCGGACTTTTAATCAGCCTGTTCCTTCTGTCTGCGATCATTACACGGCCTTTCTCCGGAGCCATCGTTGAGCGTTTCGGGAAGAAAAGAATGGCGATTGTATCAATGGCGCTCTTCGCCCTATCATCTTTTCTGTATATGCCGATTCATAACTTTTCCCTGCTGCTCGGATTGCGGTTCTTCCAAGGGATTTGGTTCAGCATTTTAACGACTGTTACAGGTGCAATTGCCGCAGATATTATTCCAGCCAAACGGCGCGGTGAAGGGCTTGGATACTTTGCCATGTCTATGAACCTCGCTATGGCGATCGGACCTTTCCTTGGCCTGAATTTGATGAGAGTGGTAAGCTTTCCTGTATTCTTTACAGCCTTTGCGCTGTTTATGGTTGCGGGCTTACTTGTTTCGTTCTTGATAAAAGTGCCGCAAAGTAAGGACAGCGGCACGACTGTATTCCGTTTTGCGTTCTCGGATATGTTTGAAAAGGGCGCACTCAAAATTGCGACGGTCGGTTTGTTTATTTCTTTCTGTTATTCAACAGTCACATCATATCTGTCTGTATTCGCCAAATCAGTTGACCTTTCGGATATCAGCGGATATTTCTTTGTTTGCTTTGCGGTGACAATGATGATTGCACGCCCGTTCACAGGGAAATTGTTCGACAAAGTCGGACCGGGCATTGTCATTTACCCATCAATCCTGATTTTCTCTGTTGGACTCTGCATGCTGTCCTTCACACATAGCGGCTTAATGCTTCTGCTTTCAGGGGCGGTTATCGGTCTTGGCTACGGATCAATCGTTCCTTGCATGCAAACATTGGCGATTCAGAAATCTCCGGCTCACCGCTCCGGTTTTGCAACGGCAACGTTCTTTACCTTCTTTGACAGCGGAATTGCTGTAGGATCTTATGTATTCGGATTGTTTGTAGCATCTGCCGGCTTCTCTGCCATTTATTTAACAGCGGGGCTGTTCGTTTTAATTGCCCTGCTTCTCTACACGTGGAGCCAGAAAAAACCTGCTGAGGCTGAAGGAAAAGTGTCTATTGCAGAATAACTTGTCAGACTGCCGGGAAATCCCGGCAGTCTTTTTTGCATATAAAAAAAGGCGTCCTCTTAGAGAACGCCGCTTATAGCAGTTATTCAATGACAGGCCGCGCAGGTGAATCAGGGTCTAACGAAAAATCATAGGACGCTTCATCACGAAACATCGGGTCGGCATAAATGGATTGCTGATCGTTTTTTGTTGCTTTTCGATACGACGAAAATGAATCATATTCTTTCTTTTTCCACATCCATATGCCGTCTTGATCCGCTTCCTTGTGGTACACGTTATGATTGACCGTATTTCCTTCATTTTCTGTAAAATCGTTTCCGATAAATAATCTGGAATCACCGGCCGTCAATATATTCTTTTCAATTGTGTTGTTTTTCGTATCGTACTGCAGCAGCAGCTGTCCGCCGTACAGTCCCTTTGTGTCATTCCGGTACATAATATTGCGGGCAATCAGAGAATTGCTGGTGCCGCCCCGCTTTTTGTCATATCCTCCGATTGAAATACCGGTGTACGCATTGTTGTACACTTTGTTATCTGTGATCTGAATGGCATTTGCATACTTTCCTTTGTGTTCAGACGTTGCTTCAATCCCAATATCGTTATCGTAAACTGTGTTATTCTTAATTTCGATCTTGTGTCCTCCATCGACATAAATCCCGCCCGCTGAGTATTCATCTCCATAAGCAGGATTGCCGTAAGTCGAGTTTTGATAAACTGTATTGTTTTCTACGACTCCGTTTCGCACGTAATCGTTTTTATCCGCGGTTCCCTCATAACCAATTAGATCGATCCCGATGTTGTTATTGTTGCGGACCAGATTGCCTGCAACAGTGAAGCCGTCGATATTACCGTTCAGCACAACTGCTTCACTCGCTCCAAGCGTCAGATTCTCAACTGTATTGTCCTCGATTTGGATGTCTTTCATGCTGCCAGTCCCATAAACTGCGATTCCATGAGCATTTCCTTCATCCGCTGTTGTCTTAATCCCCCGGATGTGATTATCCTTAATGGCGATATGACTGCTGGAGCCTGATACATAAATCCCTATAGCAGTTGCTTCCTCAGATGAAACAGAAAGATCTTGAATCGTTAAACCGCTGATGGCAATGTCATGTTTATCGTGAATATGAATGAGCGGTGTCTCATATTTTGCGTTCGTAATGGATTCACCGCTAATCACGACGTTTTCATTTTCATAGTTTCGGAATGTGATAGGCTTTCCGTCCGTACCGCTGTGCTTTACATCAAGGGTCTCATGATACGTGCCCTCCCGAATTATGACAGTTGTGCCGGCAGCAGCCTTCTCAGATGCGTGTGCCAATGTACGAAACGGTTTTTCTTTTGTTCCTTCATTTTGATCACTGCCATTTGGCGAAACATACAGATAATCCCCAGATCCTTCCTCATTCGCTTTTGTCTTATCATAAACGAAAGCGAGGATGACAGACGTTAAAACACCCGCCAAAAGAATAAAATACCATTTTCTCATTTTCGATTCCCATTTCGTTTTAGAATAGATTTCTAAAACAATTATAAATGTTCTATTTATGGAAAACCATTCAAAAATATGAAAATATACCGTCTAAATAGATCTTATTCAGCCTGGCTGACCTGCGCATGTTCAACCGTTTCAATTGCCAATGATGCAGGCGGGTGAACACGCATCAGAACAATGTAGAAAAGAAAGGAAATCAGCACACCTACAAACCAAGAAATATCGTATAAGCTCTTCAATGCAGGAACATACATGCCAATCAGCGAAATCAGCGCTCCTAACATTGTGGCTGCAAACGCACGGTAATTGTAGCCCTTCCAATACACATACCGTCCTGTTTCGGAATACAGGTCATCTACCAAGAGCTCACATTTGCGAATGATAAAATAGTCGGCCATCATCACGCCTGCCACCGGTCCAAGCATGCCGCCTATTAAGCCAAGAAACGCATACACGCTTGTCGCGCTCTCCATCAGCTTCCATGGAACCGTAAATAAAGCGAGCAACGCTGTGATAAAGCTGCCACGTTTGAAATTGATATATTTCGGCAGGGCATTCGCTATATCATAAGCGGGCGATACGATGTTCGCCGCGACATTTACAGAGATCGTGGCGATGCAGAGTGTGATCACGGACAAGACGATGACATAAGGGTTATCAAACCGCGCCAAAATATCGACAACATCCCAAATCGGCTCTCCGAACGCGACCTGCGAGCCGGAGGTCACCGTAATACTTGCGAATGCGAACAGCGCAAACGTTCCCGGCAAGCCGTAAAATTGTCCTTTGATTTGCTCTTTTTGTGTTTCAGCAAACCGTGTAAAATCAGGTATATTTAAGATCAATGTCGCCCAGATGCCGATGATGCCAGTAACTCCGGCAGCAAACGGCCAGAATGTTTCTGAAAACGTATGAAACTTTCCTGGTTGAGAGTATATCGGGCCCAATCCTCCGGCAATATCAACGGCCCACCATACCATGCCTCCAAATACCAGATACACTAAAGGCCCTGCCCACACCTCAAAACGTTTAATCGACTCCATGCCGTGATGCAATACGAGTAAATGAATGGCCCAAAAGAATACAAAGGAAAGCAAACCAGATAAGTGAATGCCGAGAATGTTCCACTCGCCGCCAATTTCTCCCCAGCCCGGCCATATATTCAAAAGCAAAATGTTCAATGCCGTGCTACCCGCAAAGGTCTGGATGCCAAGCCACATGATAGCTGTAAACGCCCTTAGAAGCGCGGGGATATTCGCGCCGTATATCCCGTAAGAAGCCCGAATGATCACGGGAAACGGCAGCCCGTATTTTGTCCCCGCATGGCCGTTTAAGGCAAGAGCGCCAAATAGGATAAGTGATGCCGTAATAATGATCGCCAGCACCTGCCAAGGCGAAAGGCCGATCGCAATTAATCCTCCCACCGTCGCGTAGGTCGGTATGTTATGTATACATCCCATCCAAATGGAGGCAAAGTTCATTGCTTTCCACGTCCGTTTTTCCTGTCCCAAAGGCACCAGATCTTCATTGCTCAGCCTGTTGGATTGCTGCTGACTCTCTTTTAATTTCATAGCCGGCTCCCCTTTCCATATTGTCTATATGTCATCACGTTATGTTTTTTGACATCAGATGTCACTTAATATAACTGAAGAGTCAGACAATAACACTGGCTATGATATACAATTTTCCCATTTGTATTTGAACAGCTTAAACAAGAAAAAGAGACAGACCTCAGAGCCCGTCTCTTTCTTAAGATGCAGTTTTCATTAATGCAGCAAATCTCACAGCCATTAACAGGCTCGCTCCGCCCGCTATGGTCATAATGATTCCCATCATATCAAAATGGGCTGCCGTGATTTCTTTACCAAAAAGAATGCCAAGGATCACCGAAGACAAAATCGATCCTAGGTAACGGCAGGTTTGAAACAGGCCTGAAGTCGTTCCTACCATGTTGGAAGGACTCGTTTTCAGCATCGCTGCCTGAAGCGCGACATTGCCCAGTCCGTAGCCTATACCCAGGAGCGACAGAATGAGCCCTTTACCGATGGTCTGGACATTGATAAAAAAGATGGTTAAGAGCACGGCTCCAGCCGTCATCAAAAGCGCTCCCGCAAAGATCGGCTTGACGACACCAGATCGGTCGATCCATTTGCCAGTTAGAGGTGACACAACGATGCTCATTCCAGACATAAACAGCATAAACAGGCCGCTCGTTTGAACAGAAAGATGCATTTCATCCTGAAAGTAACTTGGCAGACCAAAAAATAAACAATAGAAGAAAACATTCAATAAAATAAACTGAACATACACGGCTGACAGGTTTCGCTGTGTTTTAAACAGACGGACATCAATAAACGGCTTATCCGTTTTCAGCTCGCGCCAGACAAACGCACAGAGCAGAAGCAAGCCAAGCACACCTTCAACCGCATGCGGCGACGTGCTGAACGACAGCAAAAAGGATAGAAGGAAAATGATTCCCCCGGCAAATAAAACAATTCCAAGAATGTCGAGCTGCTGAATAATGGTTTTGATTCCCGCCCCTTTTTTCTGATCTTTCGGGAACATATACAGGCCCAATAAGAAGCTGAGGATTATAAACGGCAAATTAACGATAAAGATCGCCGGCCAGCCTCCCCATACAATCAAAAACCCGCCGACTGTCGGCCCCAGCGCCGTCATGGCGGACGCAAAAATAGAGAGTACAGCCAAGGCTGAAGCTTGGCGCTCATGAATATGATTCCGAATCAAGCCGACACCTGACGGATAAATCGCACTGCTCCCCACCGATTGAAACAGCCGCATGACCAATAATGTCATAAACGTCGGCGCAAACGGCGCCCCGATGGCAGAAACCGCAACAAGAATAAGCCCGAATAAAAACAAGCGTTTCCGCCCAATCAAATCACCGAGCTTCCCCGTTACGGGCTGTGCCACGGCACTCGCCAAGTAAAACGAGGAAATCAGCCAGGAAACCGTTGTAAACGAGAGGTGAAACTCATGCTGGATGCTATGGAGCGCAAGAGAGATCATAGACGAGTTCAGCGGATTCAGCATTGTTCCCGAAGCCACCGCTGTTAAAAAAACAGCCCGGCTTTTTTTCGATAACATCATTTCACTTGTTCCAGAAACTCTTCCGTTGTCCGCGATTTACCGATTCTCGGGAAAATAAAGCGCAGTGTGGCTTCATGCTCTTCATCGCTAAATGTGGACATGGCATCTGTAATAAAAATCTGCTGATAGCCAAGCTGAAATGCCTCCCGTGCTGTGCTTTCCACCCCGATATTCGTTGCGATGCCGCACAATACAATCGTATCAATGCCGCGGCGTCTGAGCTGCAAGTCTAAATCTGTGCCAAAAAAAGCACCCCATTGCCGTTTTGTCACAGTATAATCGCCATCCTGCACACCGATTTCCGGAACAAATTCGGCCCAGTCCGCCGGCATTTTCCCTGAACCTCCCTGCGCAGGCTCATCCGTTTGCGGCTTCAGGGCGTCCGCTCCATCATGAAAGGCTACATTTACAAAGCTGATGAACCCGTTATGTTTCCGAAATTCATCTACGAGCTTTTTCGCGTTCGGGACAACCTGGCCGCTTTGATCAATCGGCACAATTCCCTTTTGTAAATCAATGATAACCAATGCTGTTTTTTGAAAATCAATGTTGAGTGTATTCATCATACGTCTCCTCCTGATACTGTTAGTGTTTCTCACATTGCATATTTTACTCTTCACACTGCCTAAGTTCTTTTATGATGCTTGTGAAATTCTCAGAAGGAGCGTTTTCTCATGATTTTTCTTTTATGTAGTAGTAACAGGTTGTGCATACGAACAAACCGGCAAGCACAGTAATCATAAGGGGCGTCATCGCTTCATCACCTGCCTGCTGTCTATCGGTTCCTGCCTAAAAATGCCCATGAATTTGCGGCGGTCCATCCAAAGCAGGAGAAGACACATAACCATTAATATCGTGCTAAGATCCTGCACGCCAATATCAAAACAATAGTTAATCAAGACGATGTTCACAATAATGGGCATAAAAATAACCGCCCCTAATGCAGCCGTTCGCGGAATCAGTAATAAAACAGCTGCCAGGATTTCACCAAAACCTATAAACAGTTCATAGACATGAGAATAACCGAAAAATGTCCACGCGATCGTAAACCCCTTCCCGGCAGCCGCCTCGATTTCAGGCGTCACCTCGCCAAACTGGCCAATCACCACTTTCGCCAGACCGTACACGAAAAAATTAAAGGCTAAAAACAATCGGAACGTCGCAGGAATCGACTTGCGTAATGCTCTCCTCAGCCTGCCGCCT
>NZ_JAVAXX010000289.1:0-7589 GCF_042709275.1 Bacillus sp. LR_5
TTATTTGTCAAAACAGATCCTTGTGCTTCCATAACCGCTTCACTTACAAAGTTCTCAGAAGCAATCAATTCGATCTTAGTCTGTTGGCGTTCACGCTCATTTTTAATGGCGTTAAACACTTGTTCGTCTTGCGCAGGTAAATGTTTCATCAGCGAGATCCTCTCCTATCCGTATCCTGTTCTTTGTTTTTACCACCACTATTGTACATGGTTTTTTAGGCCAATGTAAAAGATTATTTTTAAAAAATCAAAACTTTTATTGGTAAAAACGAATATTAATAACTTAAATTTAAGTTAAAGTTCGGAATTTATTTTCTTCCTTAAAACAAAAGAAAAGACTGGCATGCAGTCCTTTCATTCGCACTCATAAACGGCCCGTACTCCGCCGATCAGTTTCGGCCGCGTACGCGCTAATGTCACATGGGCTGCACCTAGACTGTTTTGAGAGACTCGTACAGGGACAGCCACCGGCTTCAGATGCATGCCGATAAACGTATCGCCGATGTCTATCCCGGCATCAGCCTGAATGGTTTCGACAAGAACAGGAGACTTCATCTGCTTAAACGCATAAGAAGCCATCGCCCCGCCCGCTTTCGGAACGGGTACGGCAGAAACGGTTGGAAGCCTTAACAGCCGGGCCGTTTCTTCCTCGATGACAAGTGCTCTATTCAAATGCTCACAGCATTGAAACGCGAGATGGATTCCCGTTTTTTCCTTAAGCCCGGCAAGCCCGCTGTAGATGCTTTCCGCGATGTCTACATTGCCCGATGTTCCGATCCGGCTGCCAGCCACTTCGCTCGTGCTGCATCCAAGGACAAAGAGTTGATCCTGTTTCAATCCCGCTTGTTCCTGAAATTCAGACAGCATCGTATTCCACGTTTGCTTGATCTCATTCATTGAACAGCACCCCTACAGGTTTTTCTCTTCATAATCTGAGATTTTTCCAATACGGGTTTGATGTCTTCCGCCGGTAAACTCAGTGGTCAGCCAGATTTGCGCGATTTCCCGCGCCAAACCGGGGCCGATCACTCGTTCACCCATCGCGAGGATGTTAGTATCATTATGCTCTCTCGTCGCCTTTGCGCTGAATGTATCGTGCGCCAGCGCGCAGCGGATGCCTTTGACTTTATTGGCGGAAATGCTCATGCCAATACCTGTCCCGCAAATTAAAATCCCTCTGTCAACTTCGCCGCTAACCACTTTTTCGGCCACCGGAAAAGCATAATCCGGATAATCGACAGATCCGCTGCCACAGTCACAGCCCATATCAATATATTCAATTTGCAATTCGTCCATTAACTCTTTGATTTCATTTCGAATGTGAACGCCGCCATGATCCGATGCTATGGCTACTTTCATCTGCTTTTCCTCCCAGCGTGTGTGATACGGCCCCGCCCGCTATGTTAACCGCGCAGCCTGTCCGCTCTTTCATTCACACCATATGATGTGCTTTTCACTATATTCTACTCCTTCACGCAGGATTTGCAAATGACCTGTTTGCAGATTTTCTGACAACTTACCTGCCGTCTTTTTTCAGTTGTTTTGCCAGCTGCCGAAGAAGCTCTTCAAGCTCATCTCTCGTTTGTTTATAGATGTCAATTGAACCGCCGAACGGATCGATAACATCCCCATGGCTGCCTGTGGCATATTCTTTTAGCGTAAACACTTTATCACGATAACGTCCAAATTGGCTGGCAATGATCTGTTTGTGCTGATGGGTCATAGCCAGAATCAAATCAGCTGATTTCATATGTTCTTCAGTTAATAGAGAAGACACATGATTCAGGGCAATATGTTTTTCAAACAGCGCTTCGACCGCTTGAGGCGTCGCTCTCCCATTAGGCGAAGCAAACACGCCTGCCGAGCGGACACTGACATTCAGCCCTTCCGTTTCTGCAATTGATTTAAAAAGCGCCTCAGCCATTGGGCTGCGGCACGTATTTCCAGTACAGACAAAAATAATATTCATGTCAGTCACCCCTTATTTTTCTCTATTATATATGAAGAAAAAAGAAACGGCGACTTCGTTTCTTTTATTGGTATATTAAATTGGCAAAAGCAGCTTTAGGCCGAATACGATTAATATGATGCCCCCGAGCGCTTCGCTGTATGTGCCAAGCCATGACTGCACTTGTTTTCCGATCAGCAGGCCCAGCCATGTCAAAATCATGCTGAAAAGCCCGAACAGGGTAATGGTAAGGAGCGGATGTGATCCGTATATCCCCAAGCTCAAACCGACGGAGAAGCTGTCAAGGCTGACGCCGATGGCAAACAGCAATAAGCCCGGCCCTGTCGGCGACATGAATCGTTCTTCTGACTGCTTAAAAGAGGCCATAAGCATTTGAACCCCCAGAACAAATAGCAGCGAACCCCCAATATAAACCGCTAACACACCGAGGAGCCCTGACAGCATGTTACCGGCCGCCATCCCCCCGAGAGGCATGATGACGTGGAAGAGGCCGATGATGAAACCAATATAGAATATCTGCTTTTTCCTGAGTTTGACCATGCCCATTCCGAGACCGACAGAAAAAGCATCCATCCCTAAAGCAAACGCCATGATGCTTAAAGTAATCAGTTCGCCTATGAACAAATCCGACATACATGAATAACCCCCTTGGACACGCCCCGCTTTTTTAGCCTATGCGTGTCCAAAAAGGGTTAGAACATCTGACTGTGTTCAGCGAATCACTCTTCCTCCGGCGGCTTTCATCAGCCTGTTCATAATGGCGAGACCCACGCCCGTGTCTGGAAAGGATTCCGCGATAATAAAATCCACCTTATTCTCATCGAAGCTGCGTAAAGCATCGTACAGCGCAGCCGCAACAGTCTCAAGCTGAGCCCGTCTGCCGCAGCTCTTCACATAATCAGCGGAATAAACACCCGCGTTTTCTTCTGTCGTCAGGACACCGACCCGTCTGCCGCCCTGTTGATATTCTTGAATGAGATGCTGAATGCGCTCTGGGCCGCCTTCGCAAATAGCAAGCGGCGCTGTCGGCGCATAATGTGTATATTTCATCCCTGGAGAAATCGGCTTCTCATTTTGATCGCTGAGTCCTTTATCCACAAGGATCGGCCCGATCTCCGCTTCAATTTGTTCTTTTGTAATGCCACCCGGGCGCAGGAGAACAGGGATGTCGCCTGCACATGAAAGTACGGTTGATTCGACCCCAATCCCAGTAGGACCTCCGTCCATAATGCCAGCTATTCGGCCATCCAAGTCGTGAGCCACATGTTCCGCCTTTGTCGGACTTGGCTTGCCTGATAGATTGGCGCTAGGTGCCGCAATCGGCAAACCCGACTCGCGAATCAATGCTAGGGCAAGCGGATGATCCGGCATCCTAATGGCAACCGTTTCAAGCCCTGCCGTTACACGAGGTGAGAGCGCACCAGGTTTGCAAGGCAGAATGAGCGTAAGTGCTCCAGGCCAAAACCGTTTCATCAATGTTTTCGCCTTTTCGGGCGCCGGACCCGTTAAACCGTTCAGCTGACCGATGTCCGCAATGTGGACAATCAGGGGGTTATCGCTCGGCCGCCCTTTTGCCTCATAGATTTTTTTGACAGCATCTGTGTTTTTCGCGTTTGCGCCGAGACCGTATACCGTTTCTGTCGGGAACGCAACGACCTCATTTTCCCGAAGCAAAGCAGCTGCTTGTGCAATTTGTGGATCATTTGTGGATAACTCGCCAGTTACATCCACAAACCATCTTTTCGTTTTCATTTTCTGACCAAACTCCTTATTCACAACAATAAAACGATTGTTTTACGCGTGTAATCCTTTTGAAAGTATAAAAGATGTCCTGTAATAAAACAAGCGTTATCCACAAATTGTGGACAACGCTAATGAAGAAGTGGATAAGTATGTGTATAAATCACACTTATCCAGACGCTTTTTTCATCAAGACGGCCCCTTCGGTTTGCCGCGATTCACAGAAGTGATCAGAAGAAAACAGCTCTTCAGGTACGCTTTCAGCTGGTTCAAATCCCAGTGCCGCCAGGAAGTCAGCAGAGGAATGCTGATTCGCTATTAAATATACTGTTTTGATCTGGTGCTTTTCGCACAGCAGCTCCATGCTCTGAAAGAGCGTCACAACATGGCCTTGGTGAAGCTTGTCCGATATCACAAGTGATCGCAGCAGCCCTTGATCACAGCTTATTTTTTCAATTCCGAGACATCCGGCAATGTTTTTCTCGCTGTCCTCCAGCATAAGAAACTGGGTGAAGCCTTCTTTCACGCCTTCATGATTGGTTTTCGCCTGTTTTAAAAATTCCTCGAGCACGTTTCCGTCTTTTTCCCTTGCCACCCGCAGTTGATAAAACATCCGTTCACCCCGTTTTTGCATTCTTTCTTCCAATCTATGAGGCAAATCTATTTTTAGACCAGGTGTTTAGGAAAAAAGGTCGGAAATCCATTCGACTAAGAAGAATTTCACTTCTGTGCCGTCTTCCTTCTCTTCTTTCTCTGCTTTTTTGGCTTTTTCCGCTTTAGCGGTTACGTCCTCAAGCACTTTCTCAGTCTGCTTTTTTGAGGCTTCTTTATCTTCTTGTTCTTTGACGGCTTCCCCGTTAGAAAAATCGAGAAAGCATAGCGGCGGGAACAGCACACACCACCAGTTGGCGCCATCGCCGTTTCCAAGCGTAATCAGAATCGCTTCATACTCACCAGCCGGATATACCATGTTGCCGTAAAGCTTTGTCGGAAATGAGATTTTGTCAAAATCAACGGATATCGATTGGTTCGCTCCTTCTTTCTCCATTGTTTCCTTTGCAATTGCTTTGATTTCAGGGAGCTTTGAGCGAATCACACGCCGTGCTTCTTCAATAGAAGTAATATCTTTTACCCAAGTTGTGATTTCTTTATTCACTGCGTCTCTTATATGACGTTTTAATTGCTGATCTTTGTCACTGTCGCTATTTGCTAATATTCTCAGGCGAATCGCCTGATCCGGTATGACCACCGGCTGATTTTCTGATCGCTGTGCCGTCTCTTCCTTTGCCAGCCCTACAAGCGCTCCGGATAATAAAAGAAAGATATATATACATATGATTACTGTTTTTTTCATCGGTCCCCACCGTTCCTCTCCGTGCTTTGTTTCTAGCCCTATTATGGACAAGGAGAGCCTAAGGTAAACGTACAGGGTGAAAAAAATCTAGCAAGCTGTTAATCTAATTTATGGTACGATAGTGTTTTAGGAGGTTTAAAATGAAATATAATTATACAGTGCTGTTATCAGCATTCACGATGTCGGTTCTTTATTCGATTATCTATATTCATTCGTTTATCATTGCCGCTGTCATCACGATGGCATTTTATTTTCTGTTTCCTTATTTGATATTCGCGCTGCCGCTTCAATTCATGATGAATAAAAAACCGAAACGGTTCAGCCCTTTGTATCTACTGTATTACCTTATTGCGGCTTTTATTGCCAACGCAATCATTTTCGGCGTGTTGCAGCCTTCGGGACAATCTCTGTTTCAAAATACAGCCTTTTACATCTTCGCTGTATTAACAGCTCTTGTCTATTGGATATGGGATTCTGTTTTACTGCAAAAAAAGGAAGCCTAAAGAGGCTTCCTTTTTCATTAAAACAAAACCGTCAGCAAATAACATAGAATAGAAGGTATCGCCGCAACAAAGAAAGCAGCCGCCATTTTCAAGCGGGCTGTACGGCCTTCTTTGGATTCTGAATGGTAGTTTGCCCGCTGATCGCTTCCGCTTACAGCCAAACCCGATGTGATGATCGCAAGCCCAATCAAAACGAGAGACGCAACGCCAAACAGCGTTTCATATGAAAGAGCCTGCGGAAAAATAGTGCCAACCATGCTCTCAATCGCAATGAGCAAGATTCCTGCTGCCAGGGCCTTTTTCATCTTTTACATCCCCTTTGCCGGTGTTAACACAGCTTGATTCATCAACTCGCCAGCAAGCTGCTTATATATCTTTATGAATCACGGCGCATATGGTTCTGTCTTTTCCGTTAATATCTTTCAGCACTTCCACTTCCGCACCCTTAAACGCCTTGAGGATCAGCTCTTTGACCGCTGCGCCCTGTTTCCATCCGATTTCAAAAACGACAAACACTTTATCCTTCATGACAAGCGAGAGGTCTTCCATAAACCGCTTATAGAATTTCAGCCCGTCTCCGCCATCGGTGAGAGCGTGCAGTGGCTCATGAAAACGGACAATCTCTGATAGATCAGCCATTTCTTCTTCTGAAATATAAGGAGGATTCGAGACGACAATATCCGCTTTTTTGCCTGCCTTAATAAAAGGCTCAAGCAGATCGCCCTGATAAAAGCCCACATCTGCTCCGAGCGTTTCCGCATTGGCGGAGGCGACTTGCAGCGCCTCTTTCGAGATATCAACAGCCGACACAGAAAAGTTTTTGTTTTCAAGCGCAAGCGTGACGGCTATCGCGCCGCTCCCTGTACCGACGTCAATGACTTCGATCCTGCTGTCTTCAGAAAAGACATGCCGATATTTTTCAAGCAGATGATAGACAACCTCTTCTGTTTCCGGCCGCGGGATCAGCACATCATCATTCACCATAAATTCCCGTCCGTAAAAAAACTCTTTTCCGATAATGTACTGAACCGGCACGCCCTCTTTATGCATCTCAACGTGACGCTTAAAGCGATACAGTTCGTCTTCGCCAATCGGTTCCTGTAAGCTGGCGAGCAGCTTGCTTCTGTCCATTCCGGTATCATAAAGCAAAAGAAGCTCGGCCGCATTTTCTTCTCTTCCCGCTTCGGTTAAATAAGAAGAAGCCCATTTCAGGGCTTCAAATATCGTCTTCATCTTAACCTTCCGACTGCTGAAGCTTGCTTGCCTGATCTTCAACGATCAGCGCTTCAACCACTTCGTCAAGTTTTCCTTCAAGAATCTGATCAAGCTTTTGAATCGTCAGGCCGATTCTGTGATCCGTCACACGGTTTTGCGGGAAGTTGTATGTGCGGATACGTTCAGAGCGGTCACCTGATCCGACTGCTGATTTCCGTGTTTGATCATATTCAGCCTGGGCTTCCTGCTGAAATTTATCGTAGATTCTGGCACGGAGAACCTTCATTGCTTTTTCTTTGTTCTTGATTTGAGATTTTTCATCCTGGCACGATACAACAACACCTGTCGGCAAGTGCGTCAGACGAACGGCAGACATTGTTGTGTTAACGCTTTGTCCGCCCGGTCCGCTTGATGCAAACGTATCAACACGGATATCCTTCTCATGAATGTCAACCTCTACCTCTTCTGCCTCAGGAAGACATGCTACTGTTGCAGTAGATGTATGGATACGGCCGCCTGATTCTGTTTCAGGAACACGCTGTACGCGGTGGGCGCCGTTTTCATATTTGAGTTTAGAATATGCGCCGCTTCCCGTAATCATAAAGATGATCTCTTTGTAGCCGCCCGTTCCGGTTACATTCGCTTCCATGACCTCTGTTTTCCAGCCTTGCAGCTCGGCATAACGGGAATACATTCTATACAGGTTACCCGCGAATAAAGCGGCTTCCTCGCCTCCCGCAGCTCCGCGGATCTCCATGATAACGTTTTTGTCGTCATTAGGATCTTTCGGGATCAGGAGCACTTTCAGG
>NZ_JAVAXX010000029.1:0-42237 GCF_042709275.1 Bacillus sp. LR_5
TTAAAATCCATTAATACTAGCTTAACAGTTTAAAAATATAATTGGGTTGTCATTGAGATTCATCTATATTTAGGAGGTTATCCAGTTGAAAAAATTCCCGAAGAAATTACTGCCTATCGCGGTTTTAACATCAATTGCGTTCAGCAGCTTAGCCAGCGGCAGTGTGCCTGAAGCCAGCGCCCAGGAAAAGAAAAAGGGGAACCACGACGAAATTAAAAATGTTATTGTTCTGATTGGTGATGGTATGGGTGTGTCTTATACGTCTGCTTATCGATACTTAAAGGATAATAAAAAGACAAAAGTTGTGGAGCCTACGGCTTTTGATCAGTACCTTGTCGGCCAGCAAACAACTTACCCCGATGATCCTGAACAAAATGTAACAGATTCTGCAGCGGCGGCAACGGCTATGTCTGCGGGAATTAAAACATACAATAATGCCATAGCCGTTGATAACGACGGGTCAGAAGCCAAAACGGTGCTTGAAGCTGCGAAAGAAAAAGGAAAAGCAACAGGACTTGTGGCCACTTCAGAAATTACACACGCCACTCCGGCCTCTTTTGGTTCACACGACCACAGCCGAAAAAATATGAACTCAATTGCGGATGATTATTTTGATGAGATGGTCAACGGCAAGCACAAAATTGATGTCCTTCTAGGCGGAGGAAAGAGCAATTTTGACCGTAAGGACCGTAATTTGATTAAGGAATTCAAAAAGGCGGGGTACAGCTACGTGGATGATCGCAAGGACATGCTGAAAAACAAAGACAGCCAAGTTCTCGGCCTATTCGCTGACGGCGGCCTGCCTAAAAAGATTGACCGTACGAAGGATATTCCATCACTTAAAGATATGACAAACACAGCCATTAAAAAATTAAACAAGGATAAAGACGGATTCTTCCTCATGGTGGAAGGCAGCCAGATTGACTGGGCGGGCCATGACAATGATATCGTTGGCGCCATGAGCGAGATGGAAGACTTCGAACAAGCTTATAAGGCGGCTATTGATTTCGCTAAAAAAGACAAGCACACATTGGTTGTCGCAACGGCTGACCACTCAACCGGCGGATATTCCATCGGTGCGGACGGCATCTACAACTGGTTCAGTGAACCCATTAAAGCCGCAAAGCGCACACCAGACTTTATGGCAGAAAAGATCGCTGACGGCGCGGATGTTGAAAAAACGTTGAAAACATATATCGATCAAAAGAAATTGGCTTTAACAAAAGCCGAAATTCAATCTGTTGAAGAAGCGGCAAAATCGAAGGAAGTACTGGATATCGATAACGCAATCGAGAACATCTTTAATAAACGCTCTCACACTGGATGGACAACAGGCGGACATACCGGTGAAGATGTTCCCGTCTATGCATACGGTCCGTCTAGTGAGACATTTGCCGGCCAAATCGACAATACAGAAATCGCCAAAAATGTTTTCAAGGCTTTACAATACAACATTAAGATTAACGATAAGTAAAAGAATACAAGGTGTCCCGTTGCTTGTATGAAGTAACGGGATCTCTTTTTAATGGAGGAATCATCATGAGAAGAATTCTTTCAATTTTCGTTTTTGCTATCATGCTTGCGGGCTGCTCATCAAACGCCAGTACTGAAAAACAGCATGCAGGCGGGGAGAAAACAGTAAAAGCTGAGCCGCAAAGCACTTCATCCCAGAAGGACAGCACAGATAATTATCAACCTAATTCCCAGGTAACTGATGACCGGTCATTGCTTAAGGTCGGCCAAACGTTTTCAGATGATAAAGGAAAAGCTGTCTTAAAAGATATCAAACAAGTGAACAAAACCTATAAGATTGGCGACGTGGAGTTAACAGTAAAAGAAATGAAGCTGATCCACTTGCGCCCGGACTACAGCATGATTGATTACTTTCATGAGTTAACACACGATGAAGAGTTTGATTTCGTTAAGGTTTTCGTTGATATCAAGAACACCTCTTCAAAAAAAGTAAATGTTGCGCCGATTGCATTGATGAAAACAAATACGGGCGAAACCTTTGAATGGAACAAAGATATTTATCTTGAAGAGTTAAACGGCGAATTGGAAGGCGGCGCCGAAAAGTCCGGAAATCTCGGCTTTATTGTGAACGCATCAAGCCGCCATGCTCATGATAAGGCCGCGGATGCTGAGAAGAAAACAAAAGAGATCAAGTGGATCGAAATCACGACAAGTGACGTCTTTGACCATAACCATAAGAAAATCAGTGATGCTCAAAAAATCAAAATCAAGTTTTAAATCAAGAACTCCCGTACAAGGTACGGGAGTTCTTTTTCTTATTTGTTTTTTTGGCGAATCAACTCATCAATCCGCTCCATCACTTCTTCCATGTCCATACATTCTTTGAAGCTTTGATTGATTTTTTTTATGCCTGCCGTATACTGATCGTTGCGCAAAACCTCATCTACGGCCTGTTTTAATATATGGGCATTGACTTCATCTTTAGAGATGACATAGCCTGCATGGAGTTCAGAGAGACGCTGCGCCACCATCGGCTGATCCTTGTCATGAGGCATGACAACCAGTGGCACGCTGAAATGAATGCCTTCGTTTACGCTGTTCATTCCGCCGTGTGTAATGAAAACATCCGATTGCTCCAGCACTTCCAGCTGAGGGACATACGGAGCAATGATAAAGTTTTCCGGCGCCTGCTTTAATTTGGTCAGGTCCGCTTTTTCTCCGGCAGCGATGACGACTTTTCCATTAAAGCCTGAAAATGCATCAATACAAAGGTTGAAGAAATCCTCTGTATGATCCAGTACAGTCCCCATTGAAATATAAATGACCTTCTCATCTTTTAGCTGTTCAATCGGGAAATCTGTTTTTTCCGCTCTCTTTGGAAAGCTCGGCCCGATAAATAGACATTCATCCCCGAAACGATCACTTTCTGGCTGAAAATAACGGCTTGTATACACTACGTTCAATTCCCCTTTATTGTTCATGAATTGAACCAGGTTTTTCGGGGCAACACCGTACGTTTCTTTCATTTTTGCCAAAAGGTCTTCGCACTCTTGATCCAATTCAAGCGGCGCTCCAGACTCCGGATGCAGCGGCAGGATTTTCAGGTGCTCCTCGCCAAACAAGAAAGACGCCGATGAAGAGACTCCTGGAATATCTAAGTAATCCCTTACCAATTCCCCCGCGCCGAATTTATCATAATAAACAAAATCAAATTGAATGCTCTTAGATAAGTCTTTGACAATCTGTAAAATGTCCAATGACGTTTTGATATGGATTTTCACGAAATCAAGAATGCCATTGGGCGAACCGACATGAATAGGTGTCGTTCGCAGCAGATCCCGGTGAAGATGGACCGTTGCTCCGGCTGCTTCTAATCGTTTTTTATATTTTTCAGTGGATATATAATGGACATCATATCCCTTATCGGAAAACGCTTTTGTAATGCCTAAGGTAGGATTCACATGGCCTTCCGCAGGAAAATTCAAAATCAATACTGTCTTCATGTAGACAACTCCCTCTCAAATCGTATTCTGACTCTTTGTTTGATCAGACTACTACTAATCGTAAAATGGGAACACAACCCATGCAAGGTACAAATGAATGAACTATTCTGCTGCTCTGGACTTAATCAAAAAAAAGACACCCAAGCTCTGGTGTCTTTTTTTACACTTTTCTGATCGTAAAAAATTTCCGCAGAAGCCATGGGCCCGGTGTAAAGCCCAGCGTTAACTGCCAAGCGCCAATAGCCTGCAATCTGTATTCGCGGACGATCTGCATCTTCCGGCTCATGCTTCTGACATCCTCAAACCATACCTCATGCGTCCGCCCCTGCTGATCACTGTACCGGAAAAACGGTGATTGATATTCGGCTGAATATTGTATCGGGGATTGGTACCTCATCGCTCTTTCGATTGCGTTTTGATTTGAAATCGCTGAAGCAACTGTGCCCGGCTGGTACGGGATGATCCAGTCGTACCCGTAGAGCGGGACTCCGATAATGATTTTTCTGCTCGGCACCTGCGCAATCGTAAACTCAATGGTTCTCCTTATTTCAGTAATCGGCGCTACAGGACCCGGCTCACTTCCGGCATGATGCCAATCATAAGCCATGATAAACATATAATTGACAACCGCTCCTATCCCCCCGTAATCGTAGCCCCTCAGCCATGGAATATTATCACTTGTTTTTGCAGGAACAGCTATCGTCAGCACATACCCTCCCGCCTGAAGTCGATCTCTCAGCTGGCGTAAAAAACCAGTAAAAAGATCGCGATCCGCGGCGCTCACCTGCTCAAAATCGATTGTGACACCGCCATATCCCCTTGTGGAAACTAAGTCATAAATGTTGTTGACCAGATTGGTTCTCGCTGTCGGATTGTTTAGCACTTGGTGAACAATCTCCGTACTGAAGCCTCCTGATGTAAGGTTCGTTATTGTTGCCAGCGGCGTCACCCGTCTTTGCCATGTTGTCTCAATAGCGGCCGCATCATTCAATTGGTTTGCAATGTCGCCGTTCGGTGCAATATGGTATTCGAAAATCGAAATCGAAGACGAGTATGGCGCATAATCATTGATTAATTCCCGATCGAGGTCAGGATTTCGGAGCACGTAAAAACTCAATGTCCCCGCAATGTAATTTGAGATCGAAGGAATCGTTATTTTTGCTCCCGCTTGTAAAGCACTTGGGCTGATGCCCGGGTTTGCGGCTCGCAGTCGCTCTAATGGCACAAACGCTTTAGCTGCAATGGCGGTAAGCGTATCTCCCGGCTGGACTGTATATACATAAAGAGGGATAAGCAGAGCCTGCCCCGGCACGATATTCGTTTCATCTAAACCATTCACACCCCGTATTTGATCAACAGAAGCACCGTATCTTCTGCCTATCGAAAACAAAGAATCACCAGGCCCGACGATATGGATAAACATGTTTAACCCCCATTATTCGTTAGTCAAACCATCATAAAATCTTATTAACGGGGCCTCTTAGATATGTGGTGAATACATAAAAAAATACCAAGGGTTCTGCTCTCCCTTGGTACCGGATCATAGAAATCAATTCTCTTTTCCTTCTTCAAGCACATGCTTCAAATGCTCACAGTCATGATTGAAATGAGCCAGCACATGCTGTTTGGCTGCTTCTTTGTTTTTCTTTTTCACTTCTTCAAATATCCTGCGGTGCTCACGCAGTATCGTTTCTGCACGGTGGTCGCCGGTATAATTAAGGATTCTGCAAAAATGAATCAGGTCATTTACATGCTCAAGCAAATTTTTCAAATGTCTGTTATGGCTGAAATCAACCAGCAGCTCATGAAATTTTTGGTTTAAACGAATGATTTCCGTATCTTCCGTGCCGTTGTGAATGGCTTTCTCTGTTTCTTCAAGCTGTTTTTCGAGTATGGTCAGCTCTTCTTCGTCCGCTTCGTCTATGACTAATTCGACTGCCAGCTGCTCCAGCGGAATTCTGATTTTATAAATCTCATCTACATCTTTTGCCGTTAACGACGTGATCGAAAACCCATTTCGGTCATCCGCTTTTAACAAACCATCTTTCTCAAGCAATCGCATGGCTTCCCTTATCGGAGAGCGGCTGACGCCAAAGCTTTTCGCCAGCTGTGTTTCGTTTATCCGTTCCCCAGGCTTAAAAGTCCCGTTGAAGATCATTTTTTTTAGCTGGTTATAAAATTGCAGGTAGTAGGGAGTCGGTTTATCTAATTTAAAATCGTCCATATATAATACCTCTTTTGAATATATTCAAGGGCTTTTCTTCATCAAAATCATATAACAGATGGTAATGGGAAGCAACAAACTGCCTTGTCAGATCCCAGAATTTGAGGTACGATATGTTTGCTGAACGACGGTCGACGGACTACTGGCAACCGAAAAACGGCGTGTTTTTCTTCGTCAATAGGACACCATACCTCCGCCAGAATAGCATACGATTACATTTTTACATCTTTTCAATGGAGGAATAAATATGCTCATTATTCTTGTTATGTTTCTTCTAGGAATTATTTTAGGCTTTATTGGCGCCGGTGGAGCCGGCTTTGTCATTGCCCTTTTAACGCTTCTTTTCCATATCCCGATTCATACGGCTTTAGGCACTTCACTTGCCGGCATGGCTTTTACAAGCTTATCAGGGGCATACAGCCACTATCGCGAGGGCAACATTCAAATGAAAATCGGCTTAATAGTCGGAGGCTTTGCTGCGGTTGGCTCATTTTTCGGCGCCAAGCTGACATCTTTTATTCCGGCTGATTTGCTTCATTATTTGACGGCTGGAATGTTATTTTTATCAGCAATTCTCATTTTAATCAGATTATTTATTTTAAAAGAGAAGGCTCAAGTGAATCAAAGCAATCTTTCAACGTATACGAGAGCGGTCATCTTAGGAATTGCAGCCGGCGTTCTTTCCGGCACATTCGGCATCGGGTCTGCACCTTTTATTCAAATTGGTTTAATGATTATGCTGAATCTGTCCATTCGCCATTCTGTCGGAACGACGATGCTTGTGATCATCCCTCTGGCTGTAGGTGGAGGCATCGGATATATTACAGAAGGTTTTGTTGATTACGTTTTACTTGTCAAAGTTCTGGTCGGGACAATGTGCGGGGCCTATGTAGGCGCGAAATTCACCAACCTCATGCCAAAGGTGGTTTTGAAATCAGCCATCTTTTTGACTCCGGCGATTGCTGGCCTGCTGTTGTTATTCTAAATAAAACAAAAAACCTGACGTCATGTCAGGTTTTTTTATGAATTCTGCCCTACTCGTTCTTTCGTTAATCCAAAAAACGCCAGTGAGCCGATGACAGCTGTCACAAACATGATGGCTCCCATCGGAACGGCTGTTGTCTCATTAATGCCTACAAGCGGTGACACGATTGAACCGAGGAGCAGCGGAAGCATTCCAAGCAGCGCACTTGCACTTCCGGCGCGGTGCCCCTGCTTTTCCATGGCCAGGGTAAACGTGCTGGTCAGAACCATGCCGATCGTAATCATGTAAATGAAAATGGATATGACTAATGTAGCAAGAGGACCGTGAATCATGGTCATGGTTAATAGCACAGCCGTCGCAATCATAGCCGTAATGACCGCTATACGAAGCAGGCTTTTTTCATGAATGATTCCGCCAAAGCGTCCGATGATAAAGCTGCCCGATATAATCGCCAGCCCGTTAATGCCAAAAAGAATACTAAATACCTGCGGCGACACCCCGTAGATATCCTGGTATACAAAAGGCGTACCAGACACATATGCAAAGCTTCCCCCGTGAATAAATCCGACAGTTAACGCGTACCCCATAAAGGATCGATCCTTCAGCAGGCTGCCCATCGTTTTGACGGATGTTCCGATTGAGCTTGGAATCCGTTTTTCCGGCGGAAGCGTTTCTTTTAACCTCAATGCAATCAGAAGAACTAGTAAAAATCCGATGATCATGAGGACGTGAAAAATTGTATGCCACGTTGCGAACGGCAAAAGCAAAATGGCACCGCCTGTCATAGGCGCAACCATTGGCGCCACCGCGGTAATGACCATTAACAGCGAGAAAAATTTAGAAAGCTCTCTTCCGGTAAACACATCGCGGACGATTGCGCGAGACAGCACAAGCCCTGCAGAAGCAGTGAAGCCTTGTAAAAAACGCGCAGCCACTAAAGTTGTTATATTGGGCGACAGTGCACAAAACAGAGAAGATAACGCAAATAAAAAAATACAGATTAATAGCGGTTTTCGTCTTCCCTGCGCATCGCTGACCGGCCCGACAATCAGCTGGCCGATCGTAAGCCCGACCAGACAGGCTGTTAAACTTAACTGAACAAGTGAAGCACTTGCTGATAAATCTTCCGCGATTTCAGGAAAACTTGGCAAATACATATCTATATTAAGCGGGCCCAATATAGCAAGCATGCCGAGCAGAAACGCTAGTGCCAAGCGTTCTTTTCCAGTTGGATTGTGCAGCATGTTATCAAACCTTCCCTTCAATCTAGTCCCTTATATAATGGATGTCAGCTCCAACTATGGATTGAAGCTGTGAAACATTTGTATATTGTATCATAACTTTCAGCCTGTGAAAGCCGCTTGAGCACGGGCTCGGCAAAGTGATATTCCGAACACCTATAAATGGGAATGATGCAGGGAATCATCGTGACCAGCATCATCTGAAGAAGCGGCCAGCTTTTTTTGCTAAGTTCTAGCCTAGCGAATTTTATACGCTGGGAGGTTTTTCGAAAATGCAAATGGCTTGCAAGATGAAATCAATCGTTGTATATTAATTGACGTGTCAATCATTGATATATCAATTAATAGTTTTGACAGGAAAGAAGGGATGGGTTTTGGCGTCATTTTGTTCAGAGGAAGCCGAGATTTTATATCAGCTGCAAGGCGTGAACAAGGTGATTGGCGTGAAGTTCGAGGCATGCACGGGCATCAGCCAATCTCGTTTGGAATTGCTGACATTGCTTTATCATGCAGATGAGATCAGTCAAAGCGACCTTCAAAAGAAAGTAAATATCGATAGCGCAGCCGTTACCAGACACCTGAAACAGCTGGAAGCTAAAGGCATGGTATCAAGGCGGCGCAAGCCTGAGGACAACCGCATCACCCTTGTTCGGTTAACAGACCAAGGAAGAGAGCGAATTGAGTCTTCTAAGAAGGAAAAGGAGCGTTTCATGAAGGAAATGCTCGCAAATGTAAGCGCAGAAGAACGCCGCCTGCTCATTGATGTGCTGGCGCGCATGCGAAACAATATAAATAATATCGAAGCTTAAGAGGAGTGTATCAACATGATCAAAACAAACGATTTTATGGAAATTATGAAAGGCCGCCGTTCTATCCGCAACTATGATCCGGCAGTAAAAATCAGCAAAGAAGAAATGACAGAGATCTTAGAGGAAGCAACAACTGCCCCATCTTCTGTTAACGCGCAGCCATGGCGTTTTCTTGTCATTGACAGCCCGGAAGGAAAAGAAAAGCTCGCACCGCTTGCAAGCTTTAACCAAACACAGGTCACAACATCATCTGCTGTCATCGCTGTATTTGCAGACATGAACAATGCAGACTACTTAGAAGAAATCTATTCAAAAGCCGTGGAACTTGGTTACATGCCGCAGGAGGTCAAAGACAGACAAATCGCCGCGCTGACCGCACATTTTGAAAAGCTTCCGGCACAGGTCAACCGTGAAACGATCCTGATTGATGGAGGTCTTGTTTCCATGCAGCTGATGCTGACTGCACGCGCGCATGGCTACGATACAAACCCGATCGGCGGATACGATAAAGAAAACATCGCGGAAACCTTCGGATTAGATAAAGAACGTTATGTACCGGTTATGCTACTTTCTATCGGAAAAGCAGCAGACGAAGGCTATGCTTCCTACCGTCTGCCGATTGATACAATTGCAGAATGGAAATAAAACAAAGAGCCCGGGAATGTTTTCCGGGCTCTTTGTTTTTAAGTACCCAGCCGCCGTTTGATCGTCTGACCTTTTTTGGGTAACACGTCTGAAGTTAGTCGTTTAGATCATGAAAAAAGAGTGATGACCATTCATCACTCTTCTCTCGATTATTCTTTTCCTTTCTTCCTGCCGAACGGCCACCAGTTTCCTTCTCCAAAGGTTGCAATGATTGCCGGGATGAAGAGCGGAAGTATGACAAGGCCGTAAAGCAAGAGCCCGATGATGATAACACTTGCCACCTGCATCAGTGTATTGACACCTGAAGGCATCATCGCCGCGAACGTACCGGCCAATATAATGGCAGCTGTAATAATGACAGATCCCATTTTGCTCATTGACCTGACGACACCTTGCTCAATGCCAAGGTGCACCTCTTCCTTAAATCGATCCAGCAAGAAGATTGAATAATCTACCCCTAACGCGATCAAGATGACAAAGCTGAAGAATGGCACTGCCCAGCTGACACCCGCGTTTCCTAAGCCGTTTACAAAAATTAATTCTGTTATGGATATCGACGTATAGTACGTCAGCAGCAATGACGCGATCATATAAATCGGCATGATCATTGAGCGGAACAAAATGGTTAACACGATAAACAGGCCTATAATCATAATCACCATTGTTCTGGAGAAGTCCGTTGTGGACAGCTCCTTTAAGTCCGCGTTCATACTCGTGACCCCGCCGTATACGATCTGTGCATCCTCCAAAGGAGTGCCGTCAACTTCGTTTGCGACAGCTTTTTTGATTTGGTTTATTGTCGCAATAGCTTGTTCTGAGTACGGATTTGAATCCAGAACGACACTTAATTGAACACCTTTGCCGTCTGCAAAGGAATACTGGTCAATTGACTTCTTAAAGTCTTTGTCCTTCATTACTTGATCAGGAATGAATATGCCAGTATCTCTTACAGTTGGACTTTTGCTCATGTCCTCTAATATATCACTGGAAGCTGTAATACCGTCAGAGACTTTCGTCAGGCCCTCATTTGCGCTTTTCACGCCTTCGGACAGCTTTTTCAGGCTTTCTGTCAGCGTTCCGGCTTGTGCCTGCTGGCCTGAGAGCTGTTGGTTCGCTTGTTCAAGGCCGGTTTGAATCTGGCCAAGCTGTCCGCTGATTGCCGTAAGCTGCTGCACGGTCTGTGCGGTATTGCCGGTTTGGGAAATCTGTTTGCTCACAAGCTGCAGCTGCTGATTGATTTTGCCCAAGCCATCTGCCGCATCGCCCAGTGAACCGCCAGACCCTCCATTTGAGGCCGAGCCGGTTTGCCCTGCCATTTGATTCAGTCCGTTTTCTATATCCGTTAATCCGCTTTGGATATCGGCAATCCCTTTTACTGTCTTATCCAGCCCGTCTGAAACCGATCCTAGCTGGTTATCAATATATAAATCTTTGATTTTTTTACCAGTCGGCTGCGTAATGGTCATAACAGAGTCAACATGATCAACTTTCTCGATCGCTTTGCTGATATTTCCTAGATAGGGGATTGTATCAGCTGTTGTAAGATCTTTGTATCCTTTTACGACAACATTGATCGGGAACGCTTTTCCTTCCCCGAATCCATCCTTAATGGCCTCGAGAGCTTTTATAGATTTATAATCGCTGCTGATTTCCGCAGTTGAGTCGAATGAAATCTGGTCATCATAGGTCAAGATGAACGGAAGCGTGATAATGACCGTGATGACAATAAACAGAAACGGACGCGCAACGGAATGCCTGCCGAGAAACGCCCATAGTTTGTTATCACTGTGTGACAGCACTTTCTTAGAAGGCCAGAATAATTTTTCACCCAGCGTCACCATAAATAATGGCAGCAGTGTGTAGAGGATGATCATTAAAATTCCCACACCGACTGCTACCCCTACTGCGGATTGGAAAATCGCAAACTTCGCAAATCCTAAGGCGGAAAATCCGATCAATACCGCAAATCCGCTGATAAATAAGGTTTTTCCCCCTGTGCGGTAAGCGATAAGCGCCGCTTCTTTTTTATCATGCCCGTTTGCCAATTCTTCACGGAACCGTGTAAGAAGCAGTATGCAGTAATCTGTTCCAATGCCGAACAGGATCGCAACTAAGAAGGTTTGCGTAAACGTCGAGATAGGAAAATCAACATTGTATACAAGGATGCCCAGTATAGATTGACTGATCAGATAAGAAAAACCGACAACCACAATCGGGATAAAAGGCGTCACAACAGATCGGAACACGATCAACAGTAAACCGATGATCAGGCAGACTGTTATCACTTCCGTTTTCTTAAGCCCTTCCTCTGAGCTGTGAGCGAAATCCTGGTTGATAAGGGAAGCTCCCGTAATATAAGCCGTCAAATCATCAGGAACGATTTGATAAATCTCGTCCGCGATTTTTTCCGCCTTTTTATCAGAACCTGTAATCGTGACAGGCATGAGAACGGTTTTCTTGTCTTTCGACATCAACTGGTCTTTGACTTCTTTTTCCGCTGACAGAGGAGATGTTACCTCTTCTACACCGTCGATCTTTTTGATTTTATCGATCATTATCCGAAGCTGATTCTCTGTTTCTTTCTTTAGAGCATGGTCTAATGAAAAGACGACACTGATCGAATTATTGTCTTCTCCCGCTTGTTTTAAAATGGCGTTTGCCCTTTCTGAAACAGCATCAGCGGGAAGCTGGGCCTGCCCCTTTTGATTGGCCAGCTCCGTTAAGTTCGGAGAAAATAAACTCAATACGACGGTAAGCGCTAATATAATGGCTGCAATTGCCCACTTGAATTTGATGATGGCTCTCATTCGGCAGAATCTCCTCCTTTAAATTTGCTTTTTAAAATGGTGAATATCTCTATGATGGAATTTACGTGTTCCTCATCTATATCATCGATCAGCTCTTTGAGCGCGTTAAAGATGGCGGAATCTAATTCTTCGAGAATTTTTTCACCGCTGGTTGTGATGTTAATAAGCTTAGAGCGCTTATCACTTTTTGCCGGACAGTCATCCCATTCAACCCATCCTTTATCGAGCAGCTTTTTCAGTCGGTTAGAAATCGCGCTCTTATGTACATTTTGGTACATGGCCAGGCTGCCGGGAGAGGTTGGGCCCTTGACTTTTAAAATCTTCAGCAGGTCTGCCTGTTCCCTTGAGATATGCTTGAAGACATCCTGATTGATTTCACGATGCACAAACTCTGTCCCTTCAAGCAGGACTTCCACAAACAGGTTTATCGCCTGACATAGCTTTTGTTCATTCAACATCTTCCCCTCCTCATTATAGTTTACCCCGCTAAACTTTATGATCAATGTTAATTAGTTTATTCCTCTAAACTATGTCTGTCAACATATTTTATTTATGATCACACCAAGAACACTCGTTCGTGTATAATAGGAGTTATAACCGCGAAAGGGGAAAATTGACATGTCAGATTTTGCACTGAAATTGTATCAATATAACATCTGGGCCAATCAGCAAATCTTCAACCGATTAAAAGAGCTTCCAAAAGAGGTATACCATCAAGACATTCAAAGTGTGTTTCCGTCGATATCCCATGTATTGTCTCATGTTTACCTTTCTGATCTCGGCTGGATTGAAGTGTTTTCCGGCAAAACGATGAGCGATGCTTTGGCGTTAGCTGAACAGCTAAAAGAACAGACAGAGGCAAAAGAAATGGAGGAAATGGAAGACCTGTTTCTGAAGTTATCCGAGCGCTACACACTATTTTTACAGCAAAGAGAACAGCTCAATCAGCCCCTCCAGATTCAAAATCCCTCAGGCGGAATCATGAAAACAACTGTTTCCGAACTGATTCCCCACGTTGTCAATCACGGAACATACCACCGCGGCAATATCACGGCAATGCTGCGGCAGGCAGGATACGCATCCGCACCGACAGATTATGGGCTTTACCTGTACATGCAAAAAACTGAACAGGCATAGGAAAGCGGCTCCTACATGGAGCTGCTTTCTTTTGCTGAATAGTCCAAATCACATTAAAATTTCCTTTCATATACCCTTTATAGTAAAAAAGATAGAAATTTTAGTGTTATAATAATCATTAAAAATAGATTGCTGACTCAATAATCAATTTTTAATGGAGGAACACATAAAGTGACAGACGACATGACGAAAGACAATATAAATCAGCAAACATTGCAGAGAGGCTTGAAAAACAGGCATATCCAGCTTATCGCCATCGGCGGGGCTATTGGGACAGGCTTATTTCTCGGCTCAGGCAAATCGATTCATTTTGCCGGACCGTCGATTTTATTTGCTTATATGATCACAGGAATCATTTGCTTTTTAATTATGAGATCGCTGGGTGAACTGCTGTTATCAAATTTGAACTACCACTCTTTTGTGGATTTTGTACAAGACTACCTAGGCGATATGGCAGCCTTTATTACCGGCTGGACATATTGGTTCTGCTGGATTTCCATTGCGATGGCTGATCTGACAGCCGTCGGGCTCTACACTCAATATTGGCTCCCTGGTGTGCCCCAATGGGTGCCCGGCTTAATCGCTCTTATTATTTTACTGATTATGAACCTGGCGACAGTCAAGCTTTTTGGAGAATTAGAATTTTGGTTTGCTTTGATTAAAGTCATTGCCATTTTGGCGTTAATCGTCATTGGCCTTGTGATGATTTTCAAAGGCTTTTCCACAAGCTCAGGAGTGTCCAGCTTCACAAATCTTTGGAGCCATGGAGGCCTGTTCCCGAATGGCATGCACGGGTTTATCCTCTCGTTCCAGATGGTTGTGTTTGCCTTTGTCGGCATTGAGCTTGTCGGGCTTACGGCCGGTGAAACAGAAAACCCTGAAAAAGTAATCCCTAAGGCGATTAACAATATCCCTGTCCGTGTGCTGCTTTTTTATATTGGTGCTCTTCTCGTGATTATGAGCATCTATCCTTGGGATGTCATCAACCCTAGCGAAAGCCCATTCGTACAAGTATTTGTTGCGGTTGGCATCGTCGGGGCTGCAAGTATTATCAACTTTGTTGTGTTGACATCCGCTGCTTCAGCATGCAACAGCGCTGTATTCAGTACAAGCCGTATGGTCTATTCCCTGGCGAAAGATCACAATGCGCCTGAGTCAATGGCGAAACTGACTCAGCGTAAAGTGCCTAGAAATGCTTTATTCTTTTCAGCTATCGTGATTTTAATCGGTGTTACGTTAAACTACATCATGCCAGAAGGCGTATTCACCCTGATCACAAGTATTTCAACCGTATGCTTTATCTACATTTGGGGGATTACGGTCATCTGCCATATGAAATACCGCAAAACAAGACCTGAATTAGCGAAAACAAACAAGTTTAAGCTTCCGCTTTATCCGTTTACAAATTACCTGATTCTTGCGTTCCTGGCGTTTGTTCTGGTTGTGCTGGCACTGGCACAGGATACTCGTGTTTCCTTATTTGTCACACCGGTTTGGTTTATTTTGCTGATTGTGATTTATAAAGTGAGAAAAGCGAAGCATCAATAACACTCGAAACTCCTGCCTCAAAAATGAGAGCAGGAGTTTTTTTGATGAAAATGACCTTTGCTTTTGAATTTAAAGGTATGCTATAGTGTTTGTAATCAAAACAAGAAGGGATGATGGGTGGACAATGATTAACTAATCTTATTTTTACCGTTTGAAATCAATATTTCAAATCAAAAAATAGGATTAGTATGCCCATTTTCTATATAAACGACACTGCTATTTATAAAAAATAGCTTATTTGATCATGCACAGGCACGGCTAATCCTTCCAACACATTTGGGAGGATTTTTTTATGCTCCCTTTAAAGCGAGGGATATGGATGAAAGAGATCGTAACATTAACAAACGTTAGCTATGAAGTGAAGGATCTGACTGTTTTTAAAAATATAAATGCTAGTGTTCAGCAAGGAGATATCATTGGGATTATCGGCAAAAACGGCGCTGGGAAATCTACGCTGCTGCACCTCATTCACAATGACTTAGCCCCTTCCCAGGGTCAAATCCTTCGAAAGGATATAAAACTGGCTTTGGTTGAACAGGAAACAGCGGCATATTCCTTTGCGGATCAGACACCTGCCGAAAAGAAGTTACTGGAGAAATGGCATGTGCCTCTTCGTGATTTTCATCAGTTAAGCGGCGGTGAAAAACTGAAAGCGCGGCTGGCGAAAGGACTATCAGAGGATGCAGATCTGCTGCTGTTAGATGAACCGACAAACCACCTTGATGAAAAAAGCTTGCAATTTCTCATCCAACAGCTGAAACATTATAACGGCACTGTGATTCTCGTTTCTCACGATCGATATTTTTTAGACGAAGCCGCAACAAAAATATGGTCGCTTGAGGATCAGACGCTGATTGAATTCAAAGGGAATTACTCCGGGTATATGAAGTTCTGGGAGAAGAAAAGACTCACCCAGCAGCGTGAATATGAAAAGCAGCAAAAAATGGTTGAACGGATTGAAGCACAAATGAATGAGCTCGCTTCTTGGTCGGAAAAAGCCCATGCTCAATCGACGAAAAAGGAGGGGTTTAAAGAATATCACCGGGTAAAAGCGAAGCGTACGGATGCCCAGATAAAATCCAAGCAGAAGCGGCTTGAAAAAGAGCTTGAAAAAGCAAAGGCGGAACCCGTTACCCCAGAATATACAGTCCGCTTTTCAATCGATACAACCCACAAAACAGGAAAACGTTTTTTAGAAGTTCAGAATGTAACAAAAGCGTTTGGAGAAAGGACTCTCTTTAAAAACGCAAACTTTACAATTCAGCACGGCGAAAAGGTTGCGATCATAGGCCCCAATGGCAGCGGAAAAACGACATTACTGAACATCATTCTTGGACAGGAAACAGCAGAAGGAAGCGTATGGGTGTCGCCGTCCGCAAACATCGGCTATTTAACGCAGGAGGTGTTTGATTTGCCTTTAGAACAAACACCGGAAGAGTTATTTAAGAATGAAACATTCAAAGCAAGGGGGCACGTTCAAAATCTGATGAGGCACTTAGGTTTTACAGCCGCCCAATGGACTGAACCGATCAAGCATATGAGTATGGGTGAGCGTGTAAAGATCAAGCTGATGGCCTATATTCTGGAGGAAAAAGACGTGCTGATTTTAGATGAGCCGACAAACCATCTCGACCTGCCGTCACGCGAACAGCTGGAAGAAACACTATCACAATACAGCGGCACATTGCTGGCGGTTTCACATGACCGATACTTTCTCGAAAAAACAACAAACAGTAAACTCGTCATCTCAAACAACGGCATCGAAAAGCAGTTAAACGACGCTCCTTCAGAAAGAAATGAGCGGGAGGAGCTTCGGTTAAAGCTTGAGACAGAAAGACAAGAAGTGCTGGGAAAGCTCAGTTTTATGATGCCAAATGATAAAGGGTATAAAGAGCTTGATCAAGCTTTCAATGAGCTTACGAAACGAATAAAAGAGCTGGATCATCAAGACAAAAAAGACTGAGGGAGAAAGTTCAAGCGGCATTGAAAAGGACAACAGCTGTTGTCCTTTTTTCTTTATATGTTCAAGCCTTCCCATGACCTTAATGTTTCTAATGATGACTTATAGTACCCTGCCACTGCTTCCAGATAGGCATCTTGTGTTTGGGTAACGTAAGCGACTTTTCAGCATAGCTGTTTCCGCATACGTATATTGGTCATGGCATAGCCCATCTTCTGATAAAGATAGACGGCTGTCTCGTTGTGTGCAAATACATGTAGAGCCAGCCTTTCCGCACCAAGCTCTCTTGCTCTTTCATCAAGCGTTTGAAGCGCCAATTGAGCAAGTCCTTTTCCGCGAAAGGCTTCATACAACCCAAAGGAATAGATAAACGCTTCCTTTTGCGGATGAAACGGATCAGCATACAGCCAGAGCCAGCCCATTCTTTCCCCTTGGTCATTTGTGATGTTCCAAAAATAATGATTGCTGCTGTCTCGCCCATTCGGAATCATGTTCTCATATGCCTGCTCCGATTTCTCAAATACCTCTTTTTCCGTCCAAGTTCCTGACGTTATGTTTTGTTTCGCATAATTTTGCACGGACATCACTCGAAAGGCTTCGAACTCTTCCTCAGTCATGTCTTCCAAAGTTAATGCCATCCTGTATTCCTCCTTTATAAAAAAAGCCCAGCTGATGCCGGACGAATAACGCAGAAATGGATCTCTATTTTACTGCTTCAGTTAATTCCTGGACTTTCTATTATTCGATAAGAACAGGAGATTTCCTGCAAATGGGCTTGTTCTTAAACATTAGTGAAAAGCTTACGTGTAACTCCCCATGATGATCATGATAGAAACAATCAAACAAATCATCGCTGGTATCGCCATGATGGCCGATTGTCTTGCTCGAAACATATGCGCATGAATGGCTCCCGCCATGAGAACGACAAACAGAACACCTGCTCCAATTGCTGCATACCGATTCCAAATTCCCGCTGTCATAGCAAGTGCCCCGGCTATTTCAAGAATGCCAGTAACAGTCAGAAACCATAATGGATATTGATAATGCCGCCAATGCTCAACTTGAAAGGGAACGCGGCTTACCTTTATGATGCCTCCCGCAAGCATAAAAACTGCCAAACTGACTTTCGTAATAATAGATATCATCTTACGTCATTCCCTTTCGGAAGCATCCCGTATATTAAAAGATTCACAACCTCTGCTGCGAGGCTTGCCGGATCTTTGATTCCGGTTAACAAAAATGAATCGGTTAAATGTTCAATCATGCCGACCAAACACTCAGCGACAGTTTCCATATCCAGTTCAGAGTGAAAATAGCCAAGCCGCTGTTCTGCTTCTAAGTTCTCTTTCAAAACCATCGCCAAGTCTTTTTTCATTTGTTTTGCTTCCGGGTTGAGAAAAAAGCCGATCTTGGTTAAATCCTTGTCCTCAGCCAGACATTGAAAAACAGATTCCACAGCAGACAGCACCCGTTTTGTCACATCCTCCGTGTTTAATCCGTTTTCCAGAAGAAGTGACTCTGTCAGCTTTCTTACTCGGAAGTGAAAATCGGTGATTAACTCCTCAAAGATGGCTTCTTTGCTTTGAAAGTACAGGTAAAATGAAGGCTGTGTGAACCCAGCTTTTTTTACAATCTCACTTATCTTCGTGTCATGGAATCCCCGAATCGAAAATTCATTAGCGGCAGCTTTAAGTAATCGTTTTCGGCTTTCTACTCCTTTACGTCCTTTACTTTTCAACTAGGACCACCCCAAAAATAATACTCACGAGTAATGTTACTTATGAGTATTATTTCATGGCATTAGCTTCATTGTCAATGATTTCAAACTCATCCTGTTGCCAGCTTCCTTTATTAAAGGGTCTTATGCATTTCGAATAACTGAATCAATTTATTATATCAATGGCTTTTCATTCACTGATAAGTATTTTCTGAATAGATTGACATTCAGGCTGTGACAAACTTTATTCTTTTTTTCTAACGAGCATCACTCCAGGGCCAGATAGAGTTTTGCCCGTAAATGCAAGGAACAATTGGGTGCAGCGACGCATAATGTACTGTACAGAAAGATGGAAGGGTGTGATGGGATGCCGTCTACAGTAATCAACCTATATTATTTGAAGATCAACAGTATTTCGGGCAATGGTTCAATTACAATAGGCGAAGCTGCTTATAACAGCCCTACCAACAATCAAAAATCTCAAGGGACCAACTCTTCTTTCGGTGATACATCACCTACAGAATCCGTAATGGAAAACTTCCTAAACGATCCTGATGTAAATGACCAGACATCTATCGGCAACTCTGATACATCCAACGTTAATGCTCCTCCGATTGCACCACCGCCAATTTTAGATTAAAGGGGTTTCGTCTATGCCATATCAAATTAATATCGCAAATATTAAGATCAACGGCGTCACGCAAAACGGAAATATAGATGTCGGTCCGACTGTGCACAACAGCCATACTGCGAACAGCAAATATTTTGGAGCAAACTTTTCCTTAGGGGATCTTTCGCCTACGTCTTCACTTTTGAACACTGGAAATATTGATTCAGACGTTAGTGACCAAGACCAAATCGGAAACCCTTCTGCGCCGATTTCAAATCAAATTTAAGGAGAATCTCATATGGATTTCGAAAAAATTCGAAAGTGGCTTGAGATTACGAATGAATATAAACAAAGTGACTTTTGGACAAATGTGCTCAAATATAAAGCCCCGGAACATTTTTTTGATTCCGAAGCTTCTACGTTTGTTTACGACTTTTATCAAGATGAGGAATATAATTTTATCATTGTGGAAATGCCCGGTGTGTATGAGGAAGAATTAACGATCCGTTTACTGTCTAAAACCCAGCTGCTGATCAAAGGAACGATCACGCCTGTTTTTCCAGCCGAAATGGAAGTGCTGCGTGAACGGTATTACGGAGAAATTGAGCGAATCATTCAGCTTCCCGAAGCCGCTGAAACTCATTTGTTACAGATTCAGCTGTTAAACGGGCTTCTGCATATTTCGTACCCAAGACAAGTTGAAACCATTGCGTTCAATAAGGGGCTTTAAGATTGATTGTTCCTTCATTCCTTATCCATAGGGACTGATATATGGTCTTTATATTGATCCACATAAATATCCCCATTACCCAGCAGCACTGCGTACACGGTCTCTTTCACCTTTATGTCTCTTTTTCGCAATTCTTCCAAAAGCCAGGATTCCGTCAAACGATTCTGCTTTAAATTATTCTCAATGATTTCTCCGTCCATAATAAGTTCTATCGGAAGCCTTTGTTCTTGGTTTACCGCAATCATTAAATCCTGTTTGGTCACATGCCGGAATTGCGGTTTTCTTAACACAGTCAGCTGACCATTCGTTTCAAGAATGGCAAAAAGAACTTCTTCGATATTAAATATTTCTTTTTCCCGTAATTGCTGATTTAAATAATCAAGTGTGTAACGCATTTTCCTCATATTTGATTCAAGTATCTTCCCGTTTTGAATCAGCACTGTTGGATCTCCGGCAAAAAATTTCCTCAGCTTCCTGCTCTTTATCGACAGAAACGAAATTAGAAAAATGGTTAGCACAAAAATACTAAACGAAATGGCCATATTGTGCGGTTTTATTGAAGTATTGTAAGCTAATCCACCAGCAATCGCCCCTAGTGTGATCGCCGCAATAAAATCAAAAATCGTCATTTGAGAGATTGTCTGTTTGCCTAAAATTCGTTCTGCGATTAACAGCAAGCCAAAGCTGGCAACCGTTCTAATGACAACTTCAAGTTCAATCATGTTATGGCGCTCCCCGCTTCCCAGATTGTTTCGGCCAAAAAACTCCTGTTGCTATCATTGTTTGGCTTAATATATCCATCTATACCAAAAATATTGTTCGGTTCAGGACAGAATGAACCGACTGCCTTTCGGATATATTAAATTGCGATTGGCCGGAAGAAAAGCCAATCCCATGACAAATCTAATTCATCATTGGTCAGGTGGTAGCATGAATTTCACTTGGGAATCTCTTGTTCTCATTGTAGCCGGGGTCATTTTGCTGAGAATTTCAGGAAGGAAATCAATCGCACAAATGACGTCAACTCAAACGGTTGTCATGATTTCGATCGGAACTATTATCGTTCAGCCAATCATCGAGTACAGCCTCTTCAAAACATTAATTGCAGCGGCAATTTTCACAAGCACACTCATCGTTATGGAATGGATCCAAATGAAATCGAACACCATTGAAAAGATGTTAACCGGAAAAGCAAAAATCGTCATTGAAAACGGACAGCTTCATATCGAAAACTTAAAGAAGATGAGACTTACAGCTGACCAGCTTGAAATGCAGCTAAGGCTTCACGGCGTTACGGCTATACAAGATGTCAAAATTGCGACATTAGAGGCCAACGGACAATTAGGAATTGAATTGACTGATGACGCCAAGCCTTTAACAGTCAGGGATCTGAAAAAACTCATTCACCCCGATTTCATAAATAAGGACGGACAAGCCCAGTCTGGCAATCAGAATATTTTTGATGAAGTTGGCAAAAAAAATAAAAAAAACGTCCCTAAAAAGCTGCATTAACAAAAGGCGCTTGTGGCATTTTGCAGGTTTTTGTCTCTTACTGAAAGTTTTTGCCGTTTTGTTTAAGCAACTGCTGCTCACACACCATATTGTATAAACAGTCATAACAGAGAGGAGAGATGAATGATGAAATTCCCAGTTTATATTCATTCGATATCCGGGAACAGCGTTTTTAATAACGGATTTGCAGTTTCCATCAGCCCGTTCTCTGTGTCTAAAACAACAGAGGGTTCCGGTGGGAGTAATACAGGTTTGGTTTTTGAATCCAATACTTTAAGCCAAACAAGCTCCGCCAATCAATCCCAAAATGTAACATATGCGATCCAAGAGCTGCTTTCCAAGCTTTTAGCGTAAAAATTAAGAAATAAACACTTCATGAGGTGCCGTATGGCTTTTCCAATTATTCACACGAACTTTTGGGATGCTGTGATAGCTGTTCCAATCATCATATTGATAACCCAAATCCTCAAAATATTATTGAAAATCCCCAAAACTTTTGTACCGTCAGTTGCCTTAATAACAGGCCTTGTCATTTCTGTTTTCATAAGCCATCGACACAGCCTCTTTTCTGGCGTATTTATGGGCTGGTTTTATGGCTACGCTGCTATAGGCTCCTACTCATCATTAAAAACGACCATCTTATCCTTCAGGCAAACGAAAAACGATACATCAAATTCATAGATGACATATAACGATCTGCCGCCTCTTTATCAGGCGGCTTTATTTCTGCTGATAGGTTGATCATCTTCAAAAGAGATGCTCATTCACTCGCTATTATTTTTACCATTATGTTGATGCAATGATATAAAAACGCAATATCATAGAAGTAAATAGACTGTCAGCGTCCTCTATGACGGCTACTTCTGAGTGAAAGGAGTTTTTGAAGCATGCGATCTCAAATCAACATCTCAAATCTCACGATAAATGGAATGACACAAAACGCCAATACAGATATCGGACAAAACTTGCAAAACAGCCATACTGCGAACAGCAAAAATTACGGAGTGAATTTCACATTAGGAGATTACTCTCCTTCTCATTCAATTATTATTTCAGCAAGTTGTGATAATGATACAAGTGATCAAGGGCAGGTTGATAACCCTTCTTCGCCTAGTGAAGAATAAAAAAAGAACTCATTTGAGTTCTTTTTTTGCCTTATTCCTTTATTCGCCTTCATATAATCGATAAACCCTTTTCAGCTTTTGTTCAAGCTGTTCAAAATGAACAAAACGGGCTTCTCTTAGAAACTCAGTCCCATCAATGAACAAAAGAAGCACAGGAACGGTGAAAACTGAAAATCTGCCGGCGACCTCTGCTACATCGTCAGCATTGATATGCCCCAATTTGATGTTTGGAAACTGATCCAATACTATTCTGATCTGGGGCAGAACTGCGTGACATACTGAACAGCCAGGCCTTGATATATAAATAAAACTGAATTTGTGCTGTTTGATAAAGTTTTCTATAGAAACTAATGAATGTAATTCTGTCATCTTTTTCATCCATTTACTCCTTCAAATAGGTCTGTTTTTCATGACCAAGCTCATCAATACGTATCATTCACTATACAGATTTATATTTATGATATCCGCTTTTTTGCTTTGCAGAGTACCTGCAAGCTTGCCGAAAATGTCAAAATAAAAGAACAGTTACCGACAAGCAGCAACTGTTCTTACATACTTTCGTATTAAAAATGCAAAGCGTAAGCTCCTGAACCGATGAGTGCAACCCCTATGGAAACTGCAATGAGCACCAGGTTATATTCAAAACCTCCGGCGCCATTCGCAAAACCTTTCGCTCCATGGACTTTTACGATAGCACCTAACATGATGATCGTTATGATAGCAGCTCCAAGCGGGAGGAATACGCCTAAAATAAATAGAATTCCGCTTACTAACTCCCCAAGACCTGATAGAGCGGCCGCAACGTTTCCTGGTTTCACCCCAATTGATTCGAACCATTGTCCGGTTCCTTTAATCCCGTATCCGCCAAACCAGCCGAATAATTTTTGTGTGCCATAAAACAAAAACACCACACCAATCATTATACGAATAAGCAACAGTCCTGCATCTTCCATTTGTATCTCTCCTCATCTTTGATTTTATCTGATTCTTTGCTGACGGTATCCAGCAATCATCAATTGAATATATGTTTCTTTATTTTTTATGTGTCAAATCAATCTAACTCTCTTACTTCAAACGGCAGCAGCTCTTGTTCAATTTGTGTGCGATGCGGTTCATATTGCACAGGCAGCATCAGTTTTTCGCCCATTGTTTCCTGTGTTTCATCATGTGCAAAGCCTGGGGGATCAGTTGCGATTTCAAACAGGATTTCCCCGTGTTCCCTGAAGTAAATGGCATTAAAGTAGTTTCTATCCCGAACAGGAGTTACACCATATCCGTGCGAAGCAATATATCTTTGCCAATCTAACTGATCTTCATCATCGTTAGCCCGCCAAGCGATGTGATGCACCGTTCCGGCCCCCATTTGCCCGCGGCCAATAGGCGTTAACTTAAGGTCAATCACATTTCCGATATCACCGGCGGAACGATAACGAACGAAGTCTCCTTCTTTGCCGACTCGCTCCAGCCCCATGATGTTTTCTAAAAGGTCAGCGGTTTTGTCAGGCTGCGCTGATAATAGGGTTGCACCCCCAAAACCTTTAATGGCAACATCGGGCGTTACATCTCCGAAAGTCCACGTATTAGCCTCTCCTTCTTCTCTTTCCACGATTTCTAAGTGCAGTCCATGAGGATCATCAAATTCTACATATTGTTCCCCAAAGCGCTCGATTTTGGTGTAGGGAACGTTGAACTTTTCTAGTCTCTTTTCCCAAAATGCCATAGCCCCTTTCGGCACGACATACGAAGTCACGCCAACTTGACCGTCTCCAATGACGCCTTGGCGGGCTCCGGCCCACGGAAAGAAGGTAATGATTGTTCCCGGCTTCCCGCCTTCATTCCCAAAATAAAGATGATACGTACCTGGGTCATCAAAATTGACAGTTTGCTTGACCAAACGAAGCCCAAGCACTCCTGCGTAGAAATCTGTGTTCTCTTGAGGGTGACCGACAATCGCTGTAATATGATGAATTCCCATCGTTTTTTTCGCCATTTTTATCCGCTCCTTTTACATATACTCAACAAACTCATTCACAGGCTTCCGGTAGCCGCGCGGTCTTCTGCTCTCTGTTTTTTCTTTTCCAATCGTAATCATCATGACAACCTCAAATTGGTCGTCTATGTTCAAAATCCGTTTTACGGCTTCCGCATCAAAGCCGATCATCGGGCAGGTATCCCAGCCTTTTTCCTTAGCACTCAGCATAAACATCATCGCAGAAAGTGAAGCATTCCTTATCGCCTCATCTCTCTTAAATTGTTCTCCCCTGTTTTCATAAAACGAAACGGTGTCTTGCACCATGTGGTCATACTCTTGCTTATTTAATATCCCCAATACCTTTAAACCTTCATAGATATCGGCCGCTTGTTGATATGCCTGCTTATCCCCTAATACCAAGAGAACCGCAGAAGAGCTAACCACTTTATATTGTCCGTTTGCGGCCTGCTTCAGCTTTTCCTTTACGTCCTGGTCAAGAACCGTCACATATTTTGTATGCTGCAAATTAAAAGCCGATGGCGCCAATGCAACCAATTCAAACATCTCATTGAGATCTTCTTTTGTGATTGGATGACCTGAAAGAAAATTGCTTGCAGATCGTCTTTCATTGACTAACTGTGTAAATTCAGCCATTACGATACACTCCCTTTTATCTCGAATTCGAGATATTGTATTATAAAAAATCCATATTGAATATTGTGTAAAAGAAATGACAACGAGTGAACACTTACAGTTACGCTTGATCACTGATCTTTTCAATCTATTATCTCGAATTAAGATATCTTGAATATGAGATAATAATAAAATACAGATCTTCTCATGTCAATAGGTTTTTGAAAATCAGGTGGAAATTTTTCACTGACGGCAGCATTTTAATAGCGAATCATCACTGTTGTTACATAAGAACTCATTTGTTTGCTTTATGACCTTTTAGCACAGCTCCAACTTTTTTTCTGTCACCTTATTTATTAGTAAACAGGAAACAACGTTGCTATAGACCCACTCGAAATTGAATTGGTATGATAAGCAAAGTGATTACACAGGAAAGGATACGGAGAGCGTATATAGAGCACTCCTATTTTTTTGTGCAGTTTTATAGGAGGAAAAAATGGCAAGTGAAAGAGAACAAATAAGCAGAAAAGTTGCTTTGATTGCATTGATCGCCAATCTGATCTTAATGGCAGGAAAGGTCTTTTTTGGGCTGGCAGGCGATAGTGAAGCCGTGTTTGCAGACGGAATACATTCCGCGGCAGATGTCGTTGCTTCGATTGCAGTCTTGGCAGTGATCGGCATTTCCAATAAACCGCCCGATCAAGACCATCCTTTTGGTCACGGAAAAGCTGAAGTCATTAGTGAGGCGATTGTAGGAATTATCTTAGTGATCGTATCCGTTTATATCCTCATAGAAGCGATTCTGTCCTTTGTTAAAGGGCCAAGCGTTCCCCAATACAGCGCATTGTTTGCGGCTCTGATTTCATACGTGGCTAAGGAAATCTTATATCGTTATTCTATAAAGCAAGGGGAAAAATGGAACAGCAAAGCGATTATAGCGATTGCGTACGATCATAAAGGCGATATCGTTGCCTCTCTTGCCGCTTTTATCGGCGTCCTGTTGGCTATCATCGGAAACACCCGCGGCTGGCCCTATCTGTTGTACGCAGATGCCATTGCCAGTGCAATCGTTGCTTACCTCATTTTTAAGATTTCAATGGAATTAATCAGGCCGTCTGTTGATGTGCTCATGGAAAAGAGTGTTGATCCCGAGCTGATAGAGGAATATAAAGCTGTTATTTTTCAATGTGATCAAGTAAAACGAATTGATAGAATCCGCGCGCGAGAACATGGCCACTATAAATTGCTTGATGTCCGTTTATCTTTGGATCATGATTTGACAATTAAGCAGGGACACGACATTGCCCGCGAAATTCGGAATGAAATCAAAAGACAGTTTTCAGATGTAGAAGAAGTGCTCATCCATGTAAATCCTTATTTCGAAGAATGAAAAGCTCCTTTTTAGAAGGAGTTTTTTCTTTTTGCTGCAAACTTTACCTTTAGAACTCGCCCGTACTATATAATGTGGATGTATATAATCATAGGGACAGAAAGGTTGTTAGAATGAAGGAATTTTTTTCGATTGGAGAAGTGTCAAGGTTATTCAATGTGAAAATCTCTGCTCTTCGGTATTATGATGAAATCGGCCTTTTGAAACCGGAATATAAAGATGGGCAAACGAACTATAGATATTATTCTACCCAACAGTTTGAGCGGCTGGATACCATCAAGTATTTGAGGGCCCTAGGCCTGCCAATCAATAAGCTTCTTGATTTTTACAACTCTCAAAATACAAACACTCTTCTTCATTTACTAAAAAGCCAGCAGGTTGAAATTGATCGCAAGAAGAAAGAATTGGAACGCATTGAACGAAAGATCTCCCGACGCATCACACATATAGAAGATGCCGTTAACATGCCGTTACATCAAATTTCAAAAATCAAACTTCCCGCAATGCGTGTGGCTTACTTGCAGCATGAATATGTTCTCGGCCATGATATCGAACATTCGTTAGCTGAATTGAGAACCCACCTGAATGTAAACGAAGATATATTCATAGGCAAGATTGGTTTATCCATTTCTGCAGCAAATGTGAAAGCAAAACAGTTTGACAAATATTCCAGTATATTTATGATTCTTGAAGATGAAAATGAAAAAACTTCTTCAGAAATCATCTTTCCTTCAAGAGAATATCTGCAAATTAGGTTTAAAGGGTCACATCCAGAAGCCGAACCATACTACAAAAAATTACTGGCATATATGAAAGAACATCATTATGAGGTAGCAGGGGACTCAATTGAAATCACACTCATTGATTATGGCATTACGAATAACCTAGATAATTACGTGACTGAAATCCTGCTGCCCATCAAATAATCTCATGAATATGTTTTTATCTCCCTTGACTCTCTACTAACTAGAGGGTTTATTTTTTATGCAGAAATGATTTTTGGAGGAGAAAGCTTATGTTTGGAACGATTTTTAACACAGTGATGATCATTGCAGGAAGCATAATCGGGGGGATATTCAAAAAAGGCATTAAAGATGAATACCAGGATATTTTGATGCAGGCAATGGGATTCGCTGCGGTCGCATTGGGGATCAACGCCATTACACAGCATTTGCCTGATAGTAAATACCCCATTCTATTCATCGTGAGTTTAGCCATTGGAGGTTTGCTAGGCCAGATCATCAATTTAGAATTACGATTCAACAAGCTGGTGAACAAATTTTCTAAAAGCAATTTAGCAGAGGGCTTATCAACTGCGGTCTTATTATTTTGTATAGGTTCGCTGTCAATATTGGGCCCTGTTGAAGCCGCTTTGCATGGAGATTATACATACCTCCTGACAAACGGGATGTTAGATGGGATCACCTCCATTGTGCTCGCTTCAACTTTTGGTTTTGGAATAGCGGCTGCTGCCATTGTATTATTTGCCTGGCAAGGCTCCATTTATTTATTTGCTAAAGTAATGGAGAGCGCAATCAATACAGACCTTATTAATGAAATCACAATTGTGGGAGGCATACTCATCCTCAGTTCAGGTCTAAGCATTCTTGGAATCAAGAAGTTCAAAACACTGAATCTGCTGCCTTCCCTCCTGATCCCTCCTGTTGTGATTTTTATGATTCATGCATTTGGATTGCGGTTTTAATGAAGCGGCTCCCACAAAGGAGGTTAATATTCTGTTATATTGATTTTCAATAATCTGTTCCAATCGTTTTATTTCCTTTTCATCTTGGATTTGACGTCTAACAACAACTGTATTATATTGTAAATAAAGTCTGTTATATCAAAATCAGATTCCCCATCACGAAACGGCACATTCATTTAAACAATGTTGGGAGGGGCATTTGTATGTCAAACCATTCATCTAGTATTCCCGAATTAAGTGACAACGGTATCCGCTATTATCAAACTTATAATGAAAGCCTTAGTCTTTGGCCGGTCCGTTGGGAATCATTCTATATATCTACTCGTTTTGGTCAAACACATGTGATTGCAAGCGGCCCAGAGGATGCCCCGCCGCTTATATTACTCCACGGAGCATTATTCAGCTCGACGATGTGGTATCCCAACATCGCCGATTGGAGCAGCAAATACAGAACTTATGCAGTTGATATCATAGGTGATAAAAACAAGAGTATTCCTGAGAATGTAAGCGGTACAAGAACGGATTACGCCAATTGGCTTCTTGATGTGTTTGACAATCTGGGGATCGAAAAGTCCCACATGATCGGACTTTCGCTTGGCGGTCTCCATACGATGAATTTCCTTTTACGTATGCCTGAGAGAGTAAAAAGCGCAGCTATACTGAGTCCGGCAGAAACGTTTTTGCCATTTCATCACGATTTCTACAAATACGCTCTTGGCCTTACAGCGTCAAATGGAGTTGAAACATTCTTAAATTGGATGATGAATGATCAGAATGTGCTGCACCCGATTTTTGTGAAGCAGTTTCAAGCAGGGGTAATATGGCAGGATGGAGCAAGAAATCCAAATCCTAAAGCCGACGGATTTCCGTATGTTTTTACCGATGAGGAATTACGTTCAGCAAGAGTTCCTATCCTATTATTACTTGGTGAACATGAAGTCATCTATGATCCCCACTCAGCCCTGCACCGAGCCTCTTCATTCGTTCCAGATATTGAGGCGGAAGTCATTAAAAATGCCGGACATGTTTTATCGATGGAACAACCCGCTTACGTAAATGAACGTGTAATGCGTTTTTTCAATGCAGAAACAGGCATTTCACGGTAAGGGCTTATAAGATAGTGATTTGCATTCATAAAGTCCTGCAATATGCTTCTAGCCGGGCATTTCAAAAAATAGAGTCCCTCTTATGGACTCTATTTTTCTTGGACAAAACCCGCAGCTGGTTTTGTGTGCTTGTTTCTTTAGGTTTCTTATATGATCAGTTGTAAAATCCTTTATTTTCAAGAAGGATTCTCAAGATCCTTGGCATCAAGTAGTGAATGCAAAGTCAAAAAATCATGTCACTTCTCCTGGGATGCCTGCTAGTATGATGCAGCTTCTGCCAATATGAAACAAAGTTCCATCCATATCGAAAATGAGTGATTGCGCCATAAGCGTCTCCTTTTAACTGCCGACTTCATCTTCTAAATACTACCATAAGCAAAAAAGCAGATCATAAAAGATCTGCTTTTTCTATTACACACTGATTTGTTTCTTTTGTTCATGATCTATTTCCGGCTGTATTTCCGTTGTCAGTTGATGCCCTTCTATATCCACGTTCAGAATAATCTTGTCTAACCATTTCGGCAAATACCAAGCTGCATTCCCCATCAGCTTCATGACACTTGGAATCAGTGTCATTCTTACAATAAAGGCATCAAAGAGCACACCAAAGGAAAGTGCTAATCCGTTGGCTTTAATAGAAGCTTCACCTGCAAAGATAAATCCTGCAAAAACGAAGATCATGATCAAGCCGGCTGCTGTAACAACAGGACCACTGTGTTTTAATCCAGCCTGAATGGCTTGTACTGGATTGTTTGTTTTTACATATTCTTCACGCATTCTGCTGACAAGGAATACTTGATAATCCATGGCTAACCCGAACAGAATCCCAATAGATAAAATCGGCAGGAACGCGAGTATCGGCCCTCTTTCAGGTATTTTGAAAAAGTCGATGAGATTCCCGTCTTGCAAGACAAATACACAGATTCCAAGAGTGGCTGTCATCGTCAACATGAAACCTGCAACAGCAACAAGCGGCACAAGCAGCGAACGGAAAACGATGGTCAGCAATACAAACGCAAAGCCAACAATAAGTACAGCAAACACCGGTATCGCATCATTCAGGCGATCTGAAATGTCAATATTCACTGCAGTTGATCCAGTAACAAGCAAATCTACTCCGTTTTTATCTGATAAACTGCGTACATCGTGTACCAAATCTTTCGTTGTGACATCATTTGGACCTGTTTCCGGAACGACCGTAATGATGGCAAAGTTCCCTTCTTTATTAGGCATTGCAGGAGTGACACTTGCTACATGGTCTAAGCCCTTTATTTCTTTCACTGCATCTGCGAAAGCCTCCGCCTTATTTTCTGTAGCATTTGTGGCATCCGCTACGATTGTTAATTGGCCATTAAATCCTTCTCCAAAGCCTTCGGCAAGCAAGTCATATGCCCGGCGATCCGGATTATCCTTAGCTTTCATCCCAGCATCAGGCAAGCCCAGTTCCAAATGCATAGATGGGATACTAATGACGATCAAAATCAGAATGCTGCATACACTTAGCATGATAGGATTTTTGGTGACAAAGCGTCCCCAGACATTTGTTTCAGTGCTTTGTTTTTCTATTTTCTTGTTTGATTTCGGAATCATCCGCTTCCCTGCAATCGATAAGACCGCAGGCACAAGTGTGATGGAAGCCAAAACAGCCATCAGTACACTAAGCCCTGCTGTCAGCCCCATCGCAGACATAAAAGGAATGTTAACGACAGTTAATCCGCAAAGTGCAACGATAACAGTAAGTCCGGCAAAAACGACTGCGCTTCCCGCTGTTCCCACGGCTCTCGCAATTGATTCATTCTTTTGTATGCCTTCGCCTAAAAACTGGCGGTGTTTCGTAAAAATAAATAAAGCATAATCAATACCAACAGCAAGGCCAATCATTCCGGCTAATGAGAGACTGACGGAAGCAATATCAAATACTTGTGTCCCAATCAAAACCAGTCCAATACTTACACCTAAACCAATCAGTGCAGTTAAAATCGGCAAACCTGCTATTAATAAAGAACCGAATGTAATGGCTAAAACGACAAAAGCCAAGATAATGCCGACAATTTCAGAGACACCGCCTATCTCCATCTCGGCTCCCGGTACATCTCCGCTTAGCTCAGTTTGCAATCCTTCATCATCAGCCATTTTCAAACTGTCTTTTAAGTGTTTGATAGAGTAATCCTTTATATCATCTGCTGATGATTTATACTTGATATCAGCATAGGCAACTGTGCCATCTTTCGCGATTGTCCCTGTCACAAAAGGACTTGCAATCGAGTCAACAGAATCATCTTTACTGATTTCTTTGAACGTATCTTCTATTGCTTTTTTTGCTGGCTTCCCAGTAAGTTTCTCCCCATCACCAGCACCGAAAATAACCCGTATGCTCCCTTTATCAGGACCATGAGGAAATTCTTTTTGAATCACATCCATCGCTTTTTCCGAAGGTGTGTCAGGTATGGACATATCCTCAGAAAAACTTGGTTTCAAGGTCACTGCAAGGCCTATCGCAGCAACTAACACAACGATCCACGCACATATTGCTTTTATGCGATTGCGAGCAACCCATCCTCCTAATGTATATAACATTTTTGACATGATAATCTCCTTTCAACACATTGCTTGATCACATTCTTTCTCATTGTAGTTGACAATGAAATGAAAAAAACGTACATTCGGGCATGTACGTTTGGGCAATTTTCAAATATGCAGTTTAGTTGTCTATTGTCAGAATACCTTTTTGCATGGCAATCGTTACTGCCTCAGTTCTTGAATTCGCGCCTAATTTATTGTAAATGGACGTTAATCTGGACTTTACTGTTCGCTCAGAGACGCCCAAATCAAAGGCAATCGCTTTGCTTTTAAGACCTTTAGCAATTGCTTTTAGAACAATGACTTCCTTTTCTGTCAGCTGCGTCTCATTGCGCTGCTTTTTCATCCGCTCAAATTGGATTTCTTGCAGACGTTTAAGGATATCAGGCTGCAATAGCACATTTCCTCTGATGGCTGCATCCATTGTGTGAAAAAGGGTTTCTGAACTCGTATCTTTTAACAGATATCCTTTCGCTCCTAATTCAATCCCTTCGATCATTAAGTGATCTTCATTATATGTAGTCAAAATAATGATGGGGGTATCGTGTTTTTCTTTTATTTGTTTAATGGCCTCTAACCCGCTCATCTCCGGCATATACAAATCCATCAGAATGATATCCGGTTCTAATTCATCTGCAAGACGGACTGCGACTTTTCCATTTTCCGCCTCACCTATAATGGTGTATTGATCATTCGTTTCAATTAAAAGCTTCAGACCTTCCCTCACGACAAGATGGTCATCAACGATTAAAACCTTATTCATCTTGCATCTCTCCCTGAATTGGTACAGTGATCTCAATTTGTGTTCCTTTCAATTTTGTACTCTTGATATTGAATTGGCCATTTATTGCCCTGACGCGTTCTTGTATGCCAAGAAGCCCATAATGTCCTCTCTTTTTCTTTCCTTTTTCAACATCAAATCCCTTGCCGTTATCCTTAACTGTTAAATGGAGCCTTCCCTTTTCATCATCCCAAATGGATATCCAGATTGTTTTCGCCTCAGCATGCTTTGCCGCATTCGTCATGCATTCTCCAATGATGTAATAACAGTTTTCAGCTGTACGCACATCCAGCACCTGATGCAATCTGTAATCTAATAAACAAGCCATGCCTGTCGACTCTATAAAATGATCCATTAGCGAGGTAATTCTTTCTTTTAAAACACCGATTTCTTCTGATTTGCTGCGGAGATCGTCAATAGCTGAACGTGCATCAGCTATTGTGCTTTTCACTCTTTTCATCGATTGTTGTATGATTTCCTTCGCTCTCTCTGTGTTGCCTTTGGCGAGATGAACATGAATCGCATCCAGCTGCATATTTAAACTGACAAGACCTTGAGCAAGCGTATCGTGTAAGTCTCGGGCCATCCGCTGTCTTTCGTTCTGCAGCGTCAGCTGTTCTACCTGCTGATGAGCCAGCTCCAGCCTCTCAAGAGTCAATTGAGCTTTTATTTTTTCATCGACTTGGGCAAAAAATGTTGCGGCATAAGTGATGATGACAATCATGATTGGACCAGCAATAACAATAAAATGCAAAACTTCACCTTTATGAAGGTGATACGCCGAATTTATGACCAGCAGCAGCAATAGATAAAGAATGAGAAAAGTCCTTCTTCTGTCTGCCATTCCTATAATTTGTCCAATTAAAAATGCATAAAGGCCGATAATCACAAGTATAAAGAAGCCAGTCATGAGATTAGCAAGTGCAAAGGTGATCAAACCTTGTACCGCGAAATACAGAATCACTCTTTTCTTAACCCAGCGATATGAGTGCCAATGAAGCAAAGCAAAAATGGCGATTAATATGGTAAACGCATAAAGCAATAAAATGGACCAGCCCCCAGAAACAAATTGCAGCACGATAGAGGCTATATAGATCATGAGAATAAAAGCCAGGCCCGGCACTCTGAGTGCAAGCATGTTTAATGCCCGCCTATCATCTGAGTAATATTTATCTTTAAAAGGATTCCTTATAAGCAAACCTTATCCACTTCCTTTACCTGTTTCACCGAATAGAGATTCATGAAAATCGAACTCATATTTCAACGTGCAAACATACATGTATCCAATCATTTTATAGGAAGAGAAGGAACACAACAATATCAGGTGCAGGGAAACATTAGAGTTTCCAACAAGTGATCATTGCCCAAACGTACATGAACGTTCTGCCTCTATGTACGTTTTATCTTTTCAAATTTACCTTTAAAATCATAAGGAACTTACTATTCATTGAAGGAATGATCATCATTGAAATCGATTGATCTCACAATTTTATCATTAAAGAGAAAAGGAATCCGGACCGAAAAGGTATTAAAAAATCAGAACCCTGATCGATTAAGCCATATGACAGACAAAAATGCGCAACCAAAAAGCAAGGAAAAAGAGGATTGAACATGTATTGGTTTCTAGGTGCTTTATTATATTTTCTGATCGGTACTTATATATTCATTAGAATCACTAGAGACAGCCAATCAGGCTCATGGATACTGCTTGCATTAGCAGCTCCACTCATCATTGCTGGCTACCCTTATTTTTATTCAAAGAAGCTTCTTTCCAAAAGACGCTGAAACAGCTGTCATTCAAACCGCACATTGGTAAAATGATCAATACCGGGATACAATCTAGGTATTCTATGGAAAGGAGTCTTGCTTTATGAGTCAAAGAGTGTCCTACTATGAGATTGCACCTGAAGGTATGAAAATCATGATGGATATGGAGAAATACACGAAACAATCCTCAATTAACCGAACGACGAGAGAACTAATCAAAATCAGAGTCTCTCAAATGAACGGCTGTGCCTACTGCATAGATATGCATACGTCCGATGCCCGCAAAATGGGAGAAACTGAACAGCGAATTTACTGTTTACATGCTTGGAATGAATGTGATTTTTACTCACCTGAAGAGAAAGCGGCTCTCGAACTATCTGAACACATCACGCTCATTCCATCTAAAAGGGTTCCTGATGAGCTATATCATCGGGTGCGGGAACATTATGATGAAAAACAATATGTTGACCTTGTTCTCATCACTAATCAAATAAACAGTTGGAACCGCATCTCTATTGCAATGGGGAATCGAGCTGCTTCAAAATAAGAAGAAGGAGTAAGATTAGAACAAATCTTACTCCTCCTAGATATCGTGCCTCATCATCTGATGTTTCCGCTTCAAAATCCTAAATCTTCACGTTTAGGTGCTTTTCAAACGCGATTTTCCCGCTTTGTGTAATCCTAATCGCTCTCGTTTTAGGCATACGAACGATCCATTCTTCTTCTAACATGCGCACCAATAGGGCGTTTCCTAATGCTCCTGCAATATGATGCTGCCGTTCACTCCAATCCAAACAGCAGCGGGCAAAAGCTCTCCTCTTATTCCGTTGTTGCTCTTCATTGATGCCTAACTTTGAAAAGAATAAAGCACCCTCTGAAGTCACCTCAAAGTTTAAATCAACTTTTTTTAACATCCCCTGCTCAACTAATGAATGTGCCATTTGCACGCCCACATAACCTGCCAAATGATCATAACAGGTACGGGCGAAATGCAAGTCCTTTTTCTCTTTTGACTCTTTTAAAGATTTGACTTTTGCTTTTGGCGCAATATGAAGCAATTGTTCGATCACATTTGCAGCATCTGAGTCAGCCAATCTGTAATACCGATGTCTCCCATGCTTCTCTACGCTAATCAGCTTTGCTTCAAGCAATTTATTCAGGTGAAAACTGGCGGTTTGAGGTTTAATGTTAGCGAGATATGCAAGCTCTCCCGCAGGGTGTATCCTTCCATCCATCAGACTGAGAAGAATGGAAGAACGCGAGGGATCTGATAGCAGCGAAGAGATTTTTGCAATATTAGGATTCATGATTTTCCTCCTTACATTCATATTTCGATGATAGTTGAAATGTTAATCCTTTACAATATAAATGTAAGCGTGACAAGGAGGAAAAAACATTGGACATCAAAAAACGAGACACTCGTCGATTTAAAGAAATCAAACCCAAGATCATGTATTATGGTACCTCGACATTTCTTCTAACCACATTGAATGAGGATGGAACCACTAATATTAGTCCTATGTCTTCTTCTTGGGCTCTTGGACATTATATACTCCTTGGAGTAGGACTGGGAGGAAAAGCCATCGACAATTTGGAAAGACACAAAGAATGTGTCATAAACTTGCCTGGCCCGGAATTATGGGAAAACATTGAAAGAATTTCATCTTATAGCGGAAAAAAGAGTATACCGCCTTTGAAGAAACAGCTCGGATTTACATATAAAAAAGAAAAATACGAGGCAGCAGGGTTAACGCCTTTACAATCAAAAACAGTATCACCAACACGAATCAAAGAATGCCCTATCCAAATAGAAGCCGAAGTGAAACACATTCGGCTTCCAGAATATGAATCGTCATTCGCAATTGTAGAGACGCAGGCACTACATTTTCATGCCGAGGAAAGTATTATACTAGACGAAAACCATATCAACCCTTCCAAATGGAGCCCGCTTATCTATAATTTCAGACATTACTTTGGTTTAGGAAGAGAAGTCGGAAAGACTTTTCGCTCAGAGACATGATCATTTTAAGACCGAACCATGATTTGATCTATTCTAGTAACCCTTGTTATTATCAGATCAAGCGATCATTAGGCTTGATCTCTTTTTTAGTGAAACATCCATTTAAGGATATAAAAGTTACCTGCTTGCCAATTCTTTTATCATTAAACCCAACTCATAAATCCCCTTTTGAAGGTCTTCAAGAGATGCATAAGCATATGATAAGCGAATATAATTCCCTTTTTCCTGAGCATAGATACTGCCGAGATTGAGCAGAATCCCTTTTGATAAGGCTTTAGTATAAAGTAATTTCATTGATATGGAAGGCAATATTTTTATCCAGACAAAAAATCCTCCTTTTGGGATATTCCATGTCGCCACATCTTTCAAATGAGTTTCTAAAGCACTCAAGGCCAATTCTCTTCTCACCTTTAATTGCTGCCTAACCTTTTCTACATGCTGCTGGTATTGGCCGGAAGTAAACCACTCTGCCGCTACTCTCTGGGATAGCGAACTGGATCCATAATCTGTTTGCATTTTAATGTCAGATAAACGTTCAATCACCGGTTCCGGTCCGACGATCCATCCAATCCTCAAACCTGGGCTTAATGTTTTCGATAAACTTCCTATGTACAGTACGTGTCCATTTTTATCAATTGTTTTAATAGGATATGGCGGAATTTCATCGATCCATAACTCACGATAAATGTCATCTTCAATAATAGGAAGCTGTGTATTCTCACTTACTGCTAGGACTTCTTCCCGTCGCTTTTTAGACATAAGAATACCAGTCGGATTGTGAAAACATGGATTTGTATATAAGATAGCCCTTCCCCGCTCTCCTCTTGTTAAATGAACATTTTCAGGCAAAAGTCCTTCATTATCCATAGGAAGTCCAGTCAGCTTCATACCAGCTGATTGAAATACGTGTAATGAATAAAGGTAGGAGGGCTGATCAAGATAAACGGTTGATCCCCTTTGTAACAGCCCCATTGATATCAGCTGCAAGGCTTGCAACGCTCCTGAGACAATCAGAATGGAAGAAGATGAGACGTTGATTCCAATGGTTTTTAAATAGTTGCTTAATGCCTCCCTCAAAGGTAAGTAACCTTTTGGTTCTTCATATCCGAATGCCTCCATGTGTTGAGATACCTTCCCCATCATTTCTTTCATAACAGCCAAAGGAAAAATCTCAGCTGAAAGTTCACCTTTACTGAGCTGTATAAGGTCTGTATTTGATTCTGATTGATTTATCTCTTGAACGATTTTTCGGCTTGGCATCTGAATGCCAGAGGTGACATATTGATCCCAATCGGGAGCAGAATTCTTAGCCATCAGTGTCCATGTGTTGTTGATAACAACTGTGCCTTTCCCCATTGTGCCTTCTATTAGCCCATCGGCCATCAATTCCTCTAACGCTGTAATCACTGTGCTCCGATTTACCTGAAAATCTTTTGCAAGCGTGCGCTGGCTTGGAATCTTGCTTCCAATCGGCCACTCTCCATTTCCTATTTTCTCTTTAATAAAATGAACGATTTGTCTGTACTTAGGGAGCTTTTTCATCTTTTTTTCTTCTGGAAAGCTCATAGAATCGGTCTCCTTAAAATAAATTGGTTGGGTCAAAATCTATTGAACTGGTTGAAGCCATATCATCAAATCTTTATTAGTATAGAAACACATTAAATAACTGGTTGGTTTTTGTAAAGAGGAGTGAGAGGAATGCGAAAGAAAACAGTTCAAATAATTATATCTCATAGTCTCATGATTGGTTTATGGGCATCTGCTTTTCCGGGAATTCGCGCAGGACTTGAAGGGTACACGCCAGAACACCTTGCTTTATTTCGTTTGTTAATCGGCTCTATGGCATTATTGCTTTTTGCTGTTTTGACTCAGATGCGCCTACCCGACTTGAAAGACATTCCTGCCATTTTTCTTTTAGGGTTTTTAGGATTTGCATTCTATCACATTTTGCTGAACATCGGTGAAAAAACAGTTAGTGCCGGAGTTGCAAGCTTACTCGTTACTACGGCACCGATCTTCTCAGCCATGCTATCCCGCCTGTTTTATAAAGAGCATTTTGGATTTACGAAATGGCTTGGCTCTATGATCAGTTTATTGGGTGTATTATTGATTGCATTTGGGGCGGGAGACTTTACATATTCAATGAGCGGTATCTTGGTCATCCTGCTGGCAGCATTTTCGGAGAGTATTTATTTCGTTTTTCAAGCCCGCTATATAAAAAAATATGGTTTTATTCCATTCGTTACATTCACCATTTGGGGCGGAACAATACCTATGCTTGTGTTTCTGCCAGGCTTAGGCGAAGAGATGATGAACGCTTCAATAAGCGCAACTTTGTCTATCGTTTACTTAGGATTATTGCCGACGGTTATTCCTTACTTCGCACTAGCATATGTCACTTCACTCGTCGGTGCTTCAGAAGCAACCCTTTCACTTTATGTTACACCGGCTTTAGCCTTGATCATATCTTGGCTCTGGATCGGCGAGATACCCACACTGCTCTCTCTGCTAGGCGGAGTGGTTACAGTTGGCGGGGTATGTTTTACCTACCTAAAAGTAAATAAAATGAATAAGATTTTCATCATCCATTTTTCTGCTAAAAGGGTAAAAAAACTCTAAAACAAAAAAGATACCAACATCGGTTGGTATCTCCTTTTAAGGTTCTTTCATTAAGGTTAGCCAGAGTAGTAAATAGTGTATTCCGTTACCGTCTTAAACCCTAGTTTAGCTGCTAATGCAATGGACGAATTGTTGCAAATATCACAATCCCAGCTAGGAACAATCCCATTTTCCATACAAAACGCTATAAACCTATTTGCTACGCAATAAGCTAACCCCAGTCCTCTATATTCTTCAAGTGTATAGATATCCATTTCCGCTCGATTATGCCCTAAAAATATAGAGGTACACTCACTTACTACGTGATTGCCATGTAATACGGCAAATCCAAAACCTTTTGAAGCAAACTGTGAGACAGAATTCCAATACTCCTCATAATACGCGCTGTTAAACGCTGTGCTATGTGAAATGATGTCTTCGTCAATTCTTTTCAATACAAGCCCCTTTGGCAGTTGCAAAGTCTTTTTGAAAGATTTTGGTTGATAAGAAAATGCAGCTCTTCTCATTTGGTTTAAGTCATCTTTCAGTATGGGTTTCAGTACGCTATCCCATGTATCACTGGAAGAAAACAAGGTAAATCGTTTTGATGATTTCACTTGTTCTTCATAATATCCTGCAATGAAATCATGAAAATCCCGATTCCCTTGGTCTCCCGCAATAAAATAAATGCCTGATTCAGTTCCTATAAAAAACGATTTAGGAAAGGTTTGATCATCTGCATAAACAGCTCCCGGAATGGTTTGGTCTAATATTGAATAGACAAATGTGGGACAATATTTGTCATCAAACATTGTTTTTAAGCTACTGTATTTTTCTTTTGTTAATTCCTGCAAAACAGACAACTCCTTTAAAACACCGTCTCCTTCATGATTCTGTTCACAAATCAATTTTCCTCTGTCACCAGCTAAATAACTTCCCTGTTACGAATCTCAGACAAATAAAAACAAAAACAGGTGTCTGCACTCAGCTCGCAGACACCTGTTGAACAACACATTGCATTATATAACCCAAGGAAACGCTGAATATATCGATTCTTTATTCCCCAGTTACAGCAAACTGTTTTAAACGGTCACCAATTTCATCACGGACCCTTTGGAAACACTTCTTCTGTTCCGTGTGCTTTTGCCGGATCATCAAATTTATCCGATGTTTGATTTGAAATATCAATCCCTGCTTCTTTCATAGCTTTGACAGCTTTCAGATGTCATCCATGACATTCGATTTCAGCGCTATACTCATTCCACTTGTCCCCAAGATATTTTCTCCCACACCCTTCAGCCATTTGGCTGCGGCAAGAGTTACCAGTGCATTGTTTTCCTTGATATAGTGACCTTGTCCTTTTAGAAACAAGAATGGATTATCAGCAGCCAAATATACAGGCCGACAAGTGTGATCAATAAAGTGGGTATCGTGAGGATAATTCCTGTTTTAAAATACGTGCCCCAGGAAATCTTCATACCTTTGTGCGAAAGAACATGAAGCCATAATAATGTCGCCAAGGAACCAATCGGTGTTATTTTAGGCCCTAAATCTGAACCGATCACATTTGCATAAATAAGCGCTTCTCTCATCATCCCATGTGTATCTGTACCGGCAATCGCCAATGCGTCAATCATAACAGTCGGCAAGTTATTCATAATGGAAGAAAGAATCGCCGCAATAAAGCCCATTCCAATTGTCCCAGCAAACAATCCTTGATCAGCTGCGGCTTGAATCACATCTGAAAGGACATCCGTTAATCCGGCATTTCGGACACCATACACAACAACGTACATGCCAATTGAAAAGAATACGATAGCCCATGGCGCCTCTTTCACCACTTTCTTTGTATGGACGGCCGGACTCTTTTGCGCAGCGATTAAGAAAATGATTGCAATGCTGCCCGCTACCACTGATACAGGGATAGAAAAAAATTCACTTGCAAAATATCCAATTAACAGCAGCCCTAAGATATACCATGACAGTCTGAACATGTTTTGATCTTTAATTGCTTCAACAGGTTTTTTAACCTCAGTCAGATCATAGCGTTTTGGTATGCTTTTTCTAAAGAAAAGGTAAAGTACAATGATGCTCGCCAGCAGCGAAAACAGGTACGGGACAACCATTCTGGATGCATAATCAATAAACGTAATATGAAAATAGTCCGCTGAAACAATGTTGACCAAATTGCTCACTACTAAAGGAAGCGAAGTGGTATCCGCAATAAATCCGCTGGCAATGATAAAAGGAAAAACTAATTTTTCATTAAAATGTAATGCTCTGACCATCGCTAATACGATTGGTGTCAATATAAGAGCTGCACCGTCATTTGCAAATAACGCGGCGACAATAGCTCCTAATAGAGATACATAAACGAACATCCGCACACCGTATCCTTTTGCAGCCTTAGCCATATGAAGCGCTGCCCATTCAAAGAAACCGATATTATCAAGAATTAACGATATCAGTATGATGGCCACAAAAGCCAATGTCGCATTCCAAACAATCCCTGTCACAGTTAACACATCATGAAAATTGACAACACCTGCTATTAGAGCTAAAACTGCGCCTCCACAGGCTGACCACCCTATAGATAAATTTTTCGGCTGCCATATGACCAATACTAGAGTTAATAAAAAGATGAATACTGCCAAAATCATTGATGTCAATCTAATGCCTCCTTACTGGCAACACGCTTGAGTTTTCTTTTGTTTGATATGGTTTAACAATTCATCCTCCTGATCAATTTGATGTAAGATCAATTGCAATGTATCAAACTCAGGACAGGAACCATTTATTGAATAATAACGCCATTGGCCTCTTCTGTCCTCATTCACAAAACCTGCGTTTTTTAATTTCCGCAAATGCTGGCTTATGGCGGGCTGGCTCATTTCGAACATATCAACCAATTGACAGACACAATATTCTTTTTCAAGAAATAATCTCATCATGATAAGCCTAGTTTGATCACTAAGTGTTTTCAAACAACGACTCATCGCCGCAACATCAATCGTCATATGAGCTCCTCCTTCCCAAATCAATATATAAGCAAATCGTTATATACACGCCAAATGATTATACATTCCCCTTTACGTTTCCATATGTAGCGCTCCGTATATCTTAAGGATCAAAACTTTGAAACGAAAACCTGAGTCGCTCC
>NZ_JAVAXX010000290.1:0-7568 GCF_042709275.1 Bacillus sp. LR_5
GACGGGCGGACGAATTACGAAAATCCATCAGCCATATAAGCACGATGTGATTTTTCACATCCGCGCCAATGGAAAAAACCAAAAACTATTATTATCGGCACACCCGAGCTATTCACGGGTGCACATCACGACGCAAGCTTATGAAAACCCAAGCGAACCGCCAATGTTTTGCATGCTGCTGAGAAAGCATATCGAAGGCGGATTTATTGAAAAAATTGAACAAGCGGGCTTAGACCGCATTATGATTTTTCATATCAAAAGCCGGAACGAAATTGGCGATGAAACCGTCCGAAAGCTTTATGTAGAAATTATGGGACGCCACAGTAATATCATTTTGACAGACGGAGCAGAAAATGTGATCATCGACGGGCTTAAGCATTTATCGCCGTCAATGAACAGCTACCGTACAGTACTGCCTGGCCAAGATTATAAGCTTCCGCCAGCCCAGAACAAAATCTCGCCGCTTGAGGCGACAGAAGACGATATTTTACGTCATCTCAGTTTTCAAGAAGGACGGCTGGATAAACAAATTGTTGAACACTTTTCAGGTGTGTCTCCGCTCTTTGCCAAAGAAGCGGTTCACAGAGCGGGTCTAGCCAACAAAGTCACACTGCCAAAAGCATTGCTGGAGCTTTTTGCCGAAGTAAAAGAGCACCGCTTTATTCCCAACATTACAACCGTAAACGGAAAGGAATATTTTTACCTGCTGGAGCTGACTCATCTAAAAGGCGAAGCGCGCCGTTTTGATTCATTAAGCGAGCTGCTCGACCGTTTTTACTTCGGAAAAGCTGAACGAGACCGGGTCAAACAGCAGGCCCAGGATCTTGAACGATTTGTTGTCAATGAACGGAAGAAAAATGCAAACAAGATCAAAAAATTAGAGAAAACACTGGAGTATTCGGAAAACGCGAAGGAATTTCAGCTTTACGGGGAGCTTTTAACTGCTAATTTATATATGCTGAAAAAAGGTGATAAACAGGCTGAGGTCATCAACTATTACGATGAAGAAAGCCCGACAATCACGATTCCTTTAAACCCGAACAAAACGCCTTCTGAAAACGCTCAGGCCTACTTCACGAAGTATCAGAAAGCGAAAAATTCGGTCGCAGTTGTCCAGGAGCAAATCAGGCTGGCGCAGGAAGAGATCGAATACTTTGATCAGCTGATTCAGCAGCTTTCGTCCGCTTCTCCTCGAGATATCAGCGAAATCAGGGAGGAGCTTGTGGAGGGCAAATATTTACGCCCTAAGCAGCAAAAAGGACAGAAAAAACAAAAACCGCATAACCCGGTTTTAGAAACATATGAATCCTCTTCAGGCCTGGCGATTTTAGTGGGGAAAAACAACCGCCAAAATGAATATTTAACAACAAAAGCGGCAGCCAGAGACGATATTTGGCTTCACACGAAGGATATTCCAGGCTCCCACGTTGTAATCAGAAGCAGCGAACCGGATGAGCAAACAATTATTGAAGCCGCGACAATTGCAGCTTATTTTTCAAAAGCCAAAGATTCAAGTTCAGTGCCTGTAGATTATACAAAAATCAGGCATGTCAAAAAACCGAACGGCGCGAAGCCCGGCTTCGTCACCTATGACAGCCAGCATACCGTCTTTGTCACACCTGATGCAGATACTGTCATCAAGCTGAAAAAAAACTGAGCATCATAAAGAAAAAGCCAGGGCATTGTGTGCTCTGGCTTATTTCTTTCTTCTTACCTGATAAAGCCTGTCAACTTCAGTGACAAAATCGCTGTCAATCAGCTCATCCACTTTTTCTGCCAGCTCCTTTGTGTGCTTTGGACTGGCTCCGTTTGTAGAAACTGACACCGTGACATGCCCTCTTTTTACGATTTTCGGTATGTACACGTTGCCAAGCTCAGCTTCACTGACACAATTGACAAGCTGAAAAGGTGAAGCGGTTAGAGCAATTTCTTTGTTCACTGTCGCATTATCCGTCGCGGCAATAATCAAAAAAGCATCGAGATAATCTTCTTTTTCAATCGTGCGGCTGATCCATCTGATACGGCGATTGTCTGCCATCTGCTTGATTTCCGGTTCAACATCCGGACTGACAAGCGTAATATCAGCTCCCTCAGAAAGCACCGTTTTCAGCCTTCTGAGAGCGATGCTGCCGCCGCCCGCAATGACAACCTTTTTCTTTTCCAGGCTAATGTGCAGCGGGAGCATATGAACCTCCGTCAAAATCAAATTGTCCCTCGGGATTTTCGGCAGTTTCTCTTACACGGTTCAAAAATGCGTTTTTCACATGAGGGTGGAAACCGATATAGGAAGAAAGGTAGACATTCGGATTATCAGCCTTTAATGTCTGAACCTCTCGTTCGATTTCATTCATCAGCATGCCGGTAAAAAGCAAATATGGAACGACAAAGGTTGTCACGCCGTCATCTTTTTTAAGTTCTGAAAAAACCTCTTTGTAATTCGGGCCGCATGCTGTCAAAAAGCACGGGATGACTTCCTTCACCGGAATCATATTTTGAAGGAGATTGGCAATACCGGTTACGTCTCTTTTTACATCGGGATCTGAACTCCCCCTCCCGATGAGCACGACTCTGGCATTTTCATACGGAACACTTATGTCTTTCATTCGATGATATACAGCTTTGACTACTTCTTCGTCAATCCCGATCGGCTTTCCGTATGAAACGCGGACCGAAGGATATCGGGATGCAGCACGCGCAATTTCTTCGGGAATATCATGTTTTGCATGTGCAGCTGTTAAAAGAAGCAGAGGCACCACTGCGATATGAGTGGCGCCTTTCTTCACACATGCTTCAAACCCTGTCTCAATTGTCGGCTCCTGAAGCTCTAAAAAGCTGATTTCCTGTACAGGCGCAGAGACGTGCGCCTTGCATCCTTCCAAAAAGGCTGCGGCTTCTTGCTGCGCCTTTTTTATCCGGCTGCCGTGACCGACATATAAAATTGCTTGCTTCATTTTTACAACGCCTCGCTTAAATCTTGTTTTTTCAGCTCAGATTCAAACCATTCCAGCTTATAGTGATAATTTACAACATTTCCAATGACAATTAAACTCGGATTTTTAATGTCTTCTTTTATCACCGTTTCTGAAAGGGTGTCAACTGTACAAAAAACAGATTTTTGCTTGTCCGTTGTTCCCCAGTGAATAAAGGCTGCCGGCGTAGAACCGTCCCGGCCGTTTTCAAGAAGTTTTCTTTCAATCTGCTGCACGTTTTTGATACCCATATAGATGACAAGTGTATCAATTCCTGTAGCCAGCGCTTTCCACTTTTCCTCAAAATCTTCGTCTTTTTTATAATGCCCCGTTACAAAAGCGACGTTAGAGCCCGCATCCCGATGAGTAACAGGAATCCCGGCATAAGCGGCTGCCGCAATTCCTGATGTAATGCCGGGGATGATTTCAAACGGAATTCCGTTTTCAGAGAGGCATTCCGCTTCTTCCCCTCCTCTGCCGAACACAAATGGGTCTCCGCCCTTCAGTCTGACAACGGTTTTCCCTTTTTGCGCATACTTCACAAGAAATCGATTGATGGTTTCCTGCTTCATCGTATGAAAATCTGGAAGCTTCCCGCAGTAGATCAGGTCTGCTTGCTCTTTGGCATATTGTAAAATCTCTTTATTTACTAATCTGTCATATAAGATGACATCAGCTTTTTCAATGGCTTTCAGCGCTTTAATTGTGAGCAGATCAGGGTCTCCGGGACCCGCTCCTACAATATATACTTTCCCCATCGTATTTCCCCCGATCTATTCGAGTTCTTCCAGAACATTCGCTGTGATGTTGTTCTCGCTTGCATTCCGGCATCTGAGAAGAACACAGCAGATCACATTTAGCTCAATTTTTGTTTGACAAACTCGATCAGCTGATTTTTGCACGCTTCACGGTCATGCTGTCCTGAATCAAGAACGAGCTCCGGTGCTTCCGGCTCTTCATAAGGAGAATCAATTCCCGTAAAGAACGGAATTTCCCCGTTTCTAGCTTTTTTGTAGAGCCCTTTCGGATCTCTTTGTTCACAAATATCGAGGTCGCATTTAATGTATACCTCATTGAATTCGCCTGCTTCCACAAGCTGGCGAACCTGTTCTCTGTCCTCGCGGAAAGGAGAGATAAAAGCAGTAATCACAATGGTGCCCTGCTGAACAAAAAGCTTTGCCACCTCTCCGATTCGGCGGATGTTTTCTTTTCGGTCTTCATCAGAAAAACCAAGATCCTTATTTAAGCCGTGACGGATATTATCCCCGTCCAGCACAATGACTTGGTAGCCCTGCTCAAACAATTCTCTCGCAGTTGCATTGGCAATGGTTGATTTGCCTGAACCGCTTAACCCTGTCAGCCAGAGAATGGAGCTTTTGTGCTTGTTTTTTTTCTGATACTCTTCTTTTGTAATAGAGGCTTCATGCCATACGATATCGCGATTTGTCACTGCCAGTCCTCCTTAAGATACGCCTGCTTCTTCTTTTTTCTTCATACCTTTGATTAACACTTCTACGACTTCTGCGCGGCTGAATTCTGCAGGAGGCAGCACACCGTCTCTCAGCATGCCTCTTACCTTAGTGCCTGATAAGATGACGTGATGTTCTCTGCCGTGAGGGCACGTTTTCGCCGTTCCCATATTTCCGCATTTTTCACAGAAGAAGCTGTGCTCGAATTTCAGCGGTGTAATCCCGAGCTCTTCAGGTTTAAATGTGTCAAACAGCTCCTGTGCCTCGTATGTTCCGTAATAGTCACCTACACCTGCGTGATCGCGGCCGACAATAAAATGCGTGCAGCCGTAGTTCTTTCTGACAAGTGCGTGGAAAATGGCTTCTCTCGGTCCCGCATAACGCATCGCCGCTAAGAAGACGCCGAGGAACACGCGGTCTTTCGGGTAATAATTGTCAAGAAGCACTTGGTAGCTTTCCATCCGCACATCAGCTGGGATGTCATCAGATTTTGTTTCACCTACCAGCGGGTTTAAGAACAAGCCGTCTACTGTTTCAAGAGCCGTTTTTTGAATGTATTCATGCGCTCTGTGAACAGGATTTCTTGTTTGGAAACCAACAATGGTTTCCCAGCCTTTTTCCGCAAACTGGCGTCTTGTTTCCGCCGGTTCAAACGTAAACTCAGGGAACTGTTTTGAAGCTTTTTTAGTCAATGTGATTGGTCCGCCGACGTATGTATTGCCGCGGCTGAAAAGCTTTTTAACACCCGGGTGCTCCTGCTCATCCGTTTTATACACATTGACAGCTTCTTTTTGTTTGTCAGGCACGTATAGGTCTTCGATTTGGATAACGCCGTATGTTTCTCCTTCATACGTTAACTTTACCGTTTCACCGACTGACAGTTCCGCTGCTTTTTGCGCATCAACCGGAAGCGTGATTGGAAGGGACCAGACAACGCCGGAAGAAAGACGCATGCTTTCGACAACAGATACGTAATCTTTTTCATTAAAGAAGCCTTCGATCGGGCTGTATGCACCGATTCCGATTAATTCCAAATCTGCGAAAGAAATCAAATCAAGTTCAATTTCTTTTTGAATGCTGCTCACATCATATGATTCATCTACTCTGTTTACTAATGTTCCTCCGTGTGGTGCTAAGCTCATAATATCGATTTCCTCCTAGTTAACATATAAAATAACTCAGATTAATGATCAGATTCCCCCGCCTTGTTCGTGGACAGAGCGTCTCTCTTTACGTATGGCCTTCGTCAGGCTGACGGCACCGCCCGCCGCTAAAAGCACACTTACCATGATAAAGATTGAATAATAATCCGCTTTTAAAAACAAGGATACAAGCAGATAAGAAATTGATAAAGATAAAAACGGCGATACAATCCATACCTTCAGCATCGTTTGAACAACTTGTTTATGGAACACGTTCGGACCGTTTTTTGCCATGCCTATTCCGATAATAGACGATGACGTGACTTGCGCCAAGGGCACTGGCATCCCAAATACAGAACTGATGATCACCAGTCCGGCTCCTGTACCGGATAAGAGAATGCCTTCTCCTTTTGAGAATCTCGTAATTTTCTTCCCGTTTGTTTCTAACACCCGCCGGCCTAATAACAACGCGCCAAGAGCAACAAAAGCTCCCCCGTACAAGGTTCCTTTCGTTACATCCAGCACACCGGCCGCCACTAACGGGCCAACGGCATTCGCCACATTGTTCATACCGGCAGAGAATGCTTCAAAAAATCCGGCACCTAACAAAACAATGCCAAGGATTTTTTGCTTTTTAGAAGATTTAATTTCAATCTTAAAATAACGAAACAGCTTAGATACAAAATATGTGAAACCGAAAGCGAACAGCGGGACAAAAACCCAAAACGACACAATGACCAGCAGGTTGTTCACAAACAATACTTTGTAAGCCACTCCCACGCCGACAACTGCGCCGACTGTTACTTCACTTGTCGACAAAGGAATGCCGAGAAGATTAGCCGTAAAGAGCGACAGCGCAGCGGCTCCAATAATGATGCAAACAATCGTCAGTGTAATCGTCTGCTCGGGGATAATCCCGGAGCTGATGGTTTTTACAACCTCGCCCCCGCCAATGACCGCCCCGGCCAGCACACCGACTGCGCATAGGATCAAAGCGTAGGTTTTCTTTTTGATGGCTCCAGAGCCGTAAGCAACTCCCATCGAAGCTGCAGCGCCGCTTGCACCAATATTCATCGCGAAAAACAAGCTAAATAAAATAGCGGCTAGTTCCATTTTGCAGCTCCTTATTCATGCAGTCCGCATTCTGTTTTCGCCATACCATTCCATCTGCCTGAACGTAAATCCTCTGCGGTAAAAGCAGGAGCCGTGCAAGGCGCGCAGCCAATACTAGGATATCCTTGATCATGAAGCGGATTGTAGTCCAGCTCATTCCGGGATGTGTATCTCCAAATGTCTTTCCAAGTCCAATGGATAAGCGGGCATACTTTTACTGATTTGAATTTTTCATCTTTGTTTAAGAAATTCGTATTGGCACGGCTTGGCCCTTGATCGCGGCGCAGACCGGAAAGCCAGGCTGGATGTCCTGAAAGCGCCTCTCTTAAAGGAACAACCTTTCTAAGATAGCAGCACTGATTCGGCTCTCTTTCCCACAGTTTGTCACCATGTTCTTCGGCTTGCTCCTCAAGGGTAAGGTCTGGTTTTTTCAGGATGATATTAAGACCCGGATAACGCTCTTTCACTCGTTCAATCGTTTCATAGGTTTCTTTAAAATGAAGTCCTGTATCAAGAAACACAATCTCTGCGTCTTTTTTTACTTTATAAATTAAGTCAATCAGAACGATTCCCTCAATTCCGAAACTGCAGGCATAAACAAGCTGATTGCCGTAATGGCCGTATGCCCACTTTAAAACTGAAAGCGCTCCTTTATAAGGGTCGTCTTCCGGAAATGTAATCGTTGGTTCTTCCCAATTATCGTACGTTAACATTTCTTCTTTCCTCCTTTCGGAGACAAACAAACAGTAGCTTTCTGCCGGTTGTCTTTTCCCAATTGTAATGTGATGCGCGGCTGCTGTTATCACAAACAGCCTTTTTTCCTCTTAAAATAAAAAACTTTCAATCCGGCGGAAAGAAAGACAGGAACAGCATGT
>NZ_JAVAXX010000291.1:0-7565 GCF_042709275.1 Bacillus sp. LR_5
AATGGGCGGACGAATTACAAAAATCCATCAGCCATATAAGCACGATGTGATTTTCCACATCCGTGCCAAGGGAAAAAACCAAAAACTATTATTATCGGCACATCCGAGCTATTCACGGGTGCATATCACGGCACAAGCTTATGAAAATCCAAGCGAACCGCCAATGTTTTGCATGTTGCTGAGAAAGCATATCGAAGGCGGATTCATTGAGAAAATTGAACAAGCGGACTTAGACCGCATTATGATTTTTCATATCAAAAGCCGAAACGAAATTGGCGATGAAACCGTACGAAAGCTTTATGTAGAAATTATGGGCCGCCACAGCAATATCATTTTGACTGACGCAGCAGAAAATGTGATCATCGACGGACTTAAGCATTTATCACCGTCAATGAACAGCTACCGTACAGTACTGCCCGGCCAAGATTATAAGCTTCCGCCTGCTCAGGACAAAATATCGCCTCTTGAGGCGTCAGAAGATGATATTTTGCGTCACCTCAGCTTTCAAGAAGGAAGGCTTGATAAACAAATTGTCGACCACTTTTCAGGCGTGTCTCCGCTTTTCGCCAAAGAAGCGGTTCACAGAGCAGGCCTTGCCAACAAAGTCACACTGCCAAAAGCGTTGCTGGCACTGTTTGCCGAAGTGAAAGAGCACCGTTTCATTCCCAACATTACGACTGTAAACGGAAAGGAATATTTTTATTTACTGGAGCTGACTCATCTAAAGGGCGAAGCGCGCCGTTTTGATTCATTAAGCGAACTGCTCGACCGTTTTTATTTCGGAAAAGCTGAACGAGACCGGGTCAAGCAACAGGCTCAGGATCTTGAGCGTTTTGTTGTGAACGAACGGAAGAAGAATGCCAACAAAATCAAAAAATTAGAGAAAACCCTGGAGTATTCGGAAAACGCGAAGGGGTTTCAGCTTTACGGAGAGCTTTTAACCGCTAATTTATATATGCTGAAAAAAGGTGATAAACAGGCTGAGGTCATCAATTATTATGATGAAGAAAGCCCGACAATCACGATTCCTTTAAACCCAAACAAAACGCCTTCTGAAAACGCACAGGCCTATTTCACGAAGTATCAGAAAGCGAAAAATTCGGTCGCAGTTGTCGAGGAGCAAATCAGGCTGGCACAGGAAGAGATCGAATATTTTGATCAGCTGATTCAGCAGCTTTCGTCCGCTTCTCCCCGGGATATTAGCGAAATCAGGGAAGAGCTTGTAGAGGGCAAATATTTACGCCCTAAGCAGCAAAAAGGCCAGAAAAAGCAAAAACCGCACAATCCGGTGTTAGAAACATATGAATCCACCTCAGGGCTGACAATTTTAGTGGGTAAGAACAATCGTCAAAATGAATATTTAACGACAAGAGTGGCGGCCAGAGACGATATCTGGCTTCACACGAAGGACATTCCAGGCTCCCACGTTGTGATCAGAAGTAGCGAACCGGATGAGCAAACAATCATGGAAGCCGCGACAATTGCAGCTTATTTTTCAAAAGCTAAAGATTCAAGTTCAGTGCCTGTAGATTATACAAAAATCAGACATGTCAAAAAACCAAACGGCGCGAAACCCGGTTTCGTCACCTATGACAGCCAGCATACCGTCTTTGTCACGCCTGATGCTGATACTGTCATCAAGCTCAAAAAAAGCTGAGCCGCATAAAGAAAAGCCAGAGCATTTGTATGCTCTGGCTTATTTCTTCCTTCTCACCTGATAAAGCCTGTTCACTTCAGCAATAAAATCGCCGTCAATCAGCTTATCCACGTTTTCAGCAAGCTCTTTCGTGTGCTTTGGACTTGCTCCGCTTGTAGAAACAGACACAGTGACATGCCCTCTTTTTACGATTTTCGGCATATATACATTGCCAAGCTCAGCGTCACTGACACAATTGACAAGCTGAAAAGGCGAAGCGGATTTGGCAATTTCTTTGTTCACTGCCGCATTATCCGTCGCGGCAATAATTAAGAAAGCATTGAGATAATCTTCTTTTTCAATTGTCCGTTTTTCCCATTTGATACGTCGCTCTTCTGCCATTTGCTTGATTTCCGGTTCAACATCCGGACTGACGAGCGTTATATCAGCTCCCTCAGAAATCACCGTTTTCAGCCTTCTGAGAGCGATGCTGCCGCCCCCCACAATCACAACCTTCTTCTTTTCCAGGCTAATGTGCAGCGGAAGCATATGAACCTCCATCAAAATCAAATTGCCCCTCAGGATTTGCCGCAGTTTCTCTCACACGGTTCAAAAATGCGTTTTTCACATGAGGATGAAAACCGATATAGGAAGAGAGGTAGACGTTCGGATTATGAGCTTTTAATTTCTGAACCTCTCGTTCGATTTCGTTCATCAGCATACCCGTAAAGAGCAAATATGGAACGATAAAGGTTGTTATGCCGTCATCTTTTTTAAGTTCTGAAAAAACCTCTTTGTAATTAGGGCCGCATGCTGTCAAAAAGCACGGAATGACTTCCTTGACTGGAATCATTTCCTGAAGAAGATTAGCAATACCGGTTACGTCTCTTTTGACATCTGGATCTGAACTTCCCCTTCCGATGAGTACCACTCTGGCATTTTCATATGGAACACCTATGTCTTTCATTCGGTGATATACAGCCTTGACTACTTCTTCGTCAATCCCGATCGGCTTTCCGTATGAAATGCGGATTGACGGATATCGAGATGCAACACGCGCAATTTCTTCCGGAATATCATGTTTTGCATGCGCAGCTGTTAAAAGAAGCAGAGGCACCACTGCGATATGAGTGGCGCCTTGCTTCACACATGCTTCAAATCCTGTCTCAATTGTCGGCTCCTGAAGCTCTAAAAAGCTGATTTCTTGTACTGGCACAGAGATGTGGGCCTTGCATCCTTCCAAAAAGGCTGCGGCTTCTTGCTGCGCTTTTTTGACCCGGCTGCCGTGGCCGACATATAAAATTGCTTGTTTCATTTTTACAACGCCTCGCTTAAATCTTGTTTTTTCAGTTCAGATTCAAACCATTCCAGCTTATAGTGATAATTTACAACATTTCCAATGACAATTAAACTCGGATTTGTAATGTTTTCTTTTATCACCGTTTCTGAAAGGGTGTCAACTGTACAAAAAACAGATTTTTGCTTGTCCGTTGTTCCCCAATGAATAAAGGCTGCCGGCGTAGAACCGTCCCGGCCGTTTTCAAGGAGTTTTCTTTCAATCTGCTGCACGTTTTTGATACCCATATAGATGACAAGTGTATCAATTCCTGTAGCCAGCGCTTTCCACTTTTCCTCAAAATCTTCTTCTTTTTTATAATGACCCGTTACAAAAGCGACGTTAGAGCCCGCCTCCCGATGAGTAACAGGAATCCCGGCATAAGCGGCTGCCGCGATTCCAGACGTAATGCCGGGGATGATTTCAAACGGAATTCCATTTTCAGAGAGGCATTCCGCTTCTTCCCCTCCTCTGCCGAACACAAAAGGGTCTCCGCCTTTCAGTCTGACAACCATTTTCCCTTTTTGCGCATACTTCACAAGAAATCGATTGATGGTTTCCTGCTTCATCGTATGAAAATCTGGAAGCTTCCCGCAGTAGATCAGGTCTGCTTGCTCTTTGGCATATTGTAAAATCTCTTTATTTACTAATCTGTCATATAAGATGACATCAGCTTTTTCAATGGCTTTCAGCGCTTTAATTGTCAGCAGATCAGGGTCACCAGGACCCGCTCCTACAATATATACTTTCCCCATCGTATTTCCCCCGATCTATTCGAGTTCTTCCAGAGCATTCGCTGTGATGATGTTCTCGCTTGCATTCCGGCATCTGAGAAGAACGCAGCAGATCATATTCAGCTCAATTTTTGTTTAACAAACTCGATCAGCTGATTTTTACACGCTTCACGGTCATGTTGTCCTGAATCAAGAACGAGCTCTGGAGCTTCCGGTTCTTCATAAGGAGAATCAATTCCTGTAAAAAACGGAATCTCGCCGTTTCTTGCTTTTTTGTAAAGCCCTTTCGGATCTCTTTGTTCACAAATATCAAGGTCGCATTTAATGTAGACTTCATTAAATTCGCCCGCTTCCACAAGCTCGCGAACCTGTTGTCTGTCCTCGCGGAAAGGAGAGATAAAAGCAGTAATCACAATGGTTCCCTGCTGAACAAAAAGCTTTGCCACCTCTCCGATTCGGCGGATGTTTTCTTTTCGGTCTTCATCTGAAAAACCAAGATCCTTATTTAAGCCGTGACGGATATTATCCCCGTCCAGCACAATCACTTGGTAGCCTTGCTCAAACAATTCTCTCGCAGCGGCGTTGGCAATGGTTGATTTGCCTGAGCCGCTTAACCCTGTCAGCCAGAGAATGGAGCTTTTATGCTTGTTTTTTTGCTGGTACTCTTCTTTTGTGATAGAGGCTTCATGCCATACAATATCGCGATTTGTCACTGCCAGTCCTCCTTAAGATACGCCTGCTTCTTCTTTTTTCTTCATCCCTTTGATTAACACTTCTACGACTTCTTTTCGACTGAATTCAGCAGGCGGCAGCACACCGTCTCTCAGCATGCCTCTTACCTTAGTGCCTGATAAAATGACGTGATGCTCTCTGCCATGAGGGCATGTTTTCGCGGTTCCCATATTTCCGCATTTTTTACAGAAGAAGCTGTGCTCGAATTTCAGCGGCGTAATCCCGAGTTCTTCAGGTTTAAAGGTATCAAAGAGCTCCTGCGCCTCGTATGTTCCGTAATAGTCACCTACACCTGCATGATCGCGGCCGACGATGAAATGTGTGCAGCCGTAGTTCTTTCTGACAAGCGCATGGAAAATTGCTTCTCTCGGGCCTGCATAACGCATCGCCGCTAAAAAGACACCAAGGAAAACGCGATCTTTCGGGTAGTAATGATCAAGAAGCACTTGGTAGCTTTCCATCCGTACATCAGCTGGAATGTCATCAGATTTTGTTTCACCTACTAACGGATTCAAGAACAAGCCGTCTACTGTTTCAAGAGCCGTTTTTTGAATGTATTCATGCGCTCTGTGAACAGGGTTTCTTGTTTGGAAACCGACAATGGTTTCCCAGCCATTTTCCGCAAACTGGCGTCTCGTTTCTGACGGTTCAAATGTAAATTCAGGGAACTGTTTTGAAGCTTTTTTAATCAACGTAATCGGCCCGCCGACATATGTATTGCCGCGGCTGAACAGCTTTTTAACACCAGGATGCTCCTGTTCATCTGTTTTGTACACATTGACAGCTTCTTTTTGTTTGTCAGGCACGTACAGGTCTTCGATTTGGATAACGCCGTATGTTTCTCCTTCATACGTTAACTTTACCGTTTCACCAAGTGACAATTCCGCTGCTTTTTGCGCATCGACCGGAAGCGTGATTGGAAGAGACCAGACAACGCCGGAAGAAAGACGCATGTTTTCGACCACAGATACGTAATCTTTTTCATTAAAGAAACCTTCAATCGGGCTGTATGCACCGATACCGATCAATTCCAAATCCGCGAAAGAAATTAAATCAAGTTCAATTTCTTTTTGAATGCCGCTCACATCATATGATTCATCTACTCTGTTTATTAATGTTCCTCCGTGTGGTGCTAAGCTCATAATATCCATCTCCTCCTAGTTAACTTATAAAATTACTCAGATTAATGATCAGATTCCCCCGCCTTGTTCGTGGACTGAGCGTCTCTCTTTACGAATGGCCTTTGTCAGGCTGACGGCACCGCCCGTCGCTAAAAGCACACTTACCATGATAAAGATCGAATAATAATCTGCTTTTAAAAACAAGGATACAAGCAGATAAGAAATCGATAAAGATAAAAACGGCGATACGATCCATACCTTCAGCATCGTTTGAACAACTTGTTTATGGAACACGTTCGGACCGTTTTTTGCCATGCCTATTCCGATAATAGACGATGACGTGACTTGCGCCAAGGGCACCGGCATCCCAAATACAGAACTGATGATCACCAGTCCCGCTCCTGTACCGGATAAGAGAATGCCTTCCCCTTTGGAGAATCTCGTAATTTTCTTCCCGTTTGTTTCTAGCACACGCCGGCCTAATAACAGTGCGCCAAGAGCAACAAAAGCTCCTCCATACAAGGTTCCTTTTCCGACATCAAGCACATCGGCAGCTACTAACGGGCCAACAGCATTCGCCACGTTATTCATGCCGGCAGAGAATGCTTCGAAAAATCCGGCAACTAACAAAACAATGCCGAGGATTTTTTGTTTTTTAGAAGATTTTACTTCAATCTTAAAATAACGAAACAGCTTAGATACGAAATAGGTGAAGCCGAAAGCGAACAGCGGGACAAAAACCCAAAATGACACAATGATCAGAAGATTGTTCACAAACAATACTTTATAAGCCACTCCCACGCCGACAACCGCGCCGACTGTTACTTCACTTGTCGACAAAGGAATGCCGAGCAGATTAGCAGTAAAGAGCGACAGGGCAGCAGCTCCAATAATGATGCAAACAATCGTCAGTGTAATCGTCTGCTCAGGAATAATGCCGGAGCTGATTGTTTTTACAACCTCGCCTCCGCCAATGACCGCCCCGGTAAAGACACCGACTGCGCATAGGATCAAAGCGTAGGTTTTCTTTTTGATGGCTCCGGAGCCGTAAGCAACCCCCATCGAAGCTGCAGCGCCGCTTGCACCAATATTCATCGCGAAAAACAAGCTAAATAAAATAGCGGCTAATTCCATTTTGCAGCTCCTTATTCATGCAGTCCGCATTCTGTTTTCGCCATACCATTCCATCTGCCTGAGCGCAAATCCTCTGCTGTAAAAGCGGGAGCAGTGCAAGGCGCACAGCCAATACTTGGATATCCTTGGTCATGAAGCGGATTGTAGTCCAGTTCATTCCGGGATGTGTATCTCCAAATGTCTTTCCAAGTCCAATGGATAAGCGGGCAAACTTTTACTGACTTGAATTTTTCATCTTTGTTTAAGAAATTCGTATTGGCACGGCTTGGCCCTTGATCACGGCGCAGGCCGGAAAGCCAGGCTGGATGTCCTGAAAGCGCCTCTCTTAAAGGAACGACCTTTCTAAGATAGCAGCACTGATTCGGCTCTCTTTCCCACAGTTTGTCTCCATATTCTTCGGCTTGTTCCTCAAGGGTGAGATCTGGTTTTTTCAGGATGATATTAAGACCCGGATAACGCTCTTTCACTCGTTCAATTGTTTCATAGGTTTCTTTAAAATGAAGTCCTGTATCAAGAAACACAATCTCTGCGTCTTTTTTCACTTTATAAATTAAGTCAATCAGAACGATTCCCTCAATTCCGAAACTGCAGGCATAAACAAGTTGATTGCCATAATGGCCGTATGCCCATTTTAAAACTGACAGCGCTCCTTTATAAGGATCGTCTTCCGGAAATGTAATCGTTGGTTCTTCCCAATTATCATACGTTAACATTTCTTCTTTCCTCCTTTCGGAGACAAACAAACAGTAGCTTTCTGCCGGTTGTCTTTTCCCATGTAATGTGATTCGCGGCTGCTGATATACAGATAGCCTTTTTACCTCTTAAAATAAAAAACTTTCAATCCGGCGGAAAGAAAGACAGGAACAGCATGC
>NZ_JAVAXX010000292.1:0-7545 GCF_042709275.1 Bacillus sp. LR_5
AAAATAGAAACGTTGATACATAGTGAGGGATTAAACAATGGCCGGTTATACGCCTATGATACAGCAATATTTAAAAATAAAGGCAGAGCACCAGGATGCCTTTTTATTTTTTCGCCTGGGTGATTTTTACGAAATGTTTTTTGAGGACGCCAAAAAAGCGTCACAAGAGCTGGAAATTACGTTAACGAGCAGAGATGGCGGTGCGGCTGAAAAAATACCGATGTGCGGTGTGCCGTATCATTCTGCTTCCGCGTATATCGAACAGCTTATTAAAAAAGGATACAAAGTGGCGATCTGTGAACAGACGGAAGATCCGAAAGCCGCAAAGGGCGTTGTGAAAAGAGAAGTGGTTCAGCTGATTACGCCCGGAACTGTAATGGACGGCAAAGGCATCCATGAATCGGAAAATAACTTTATCGCATCTGTTTCAGCCTGCTCGAACGGATACGGACTTGCGCTGTCTGATTTAACAACGGGAGAAAATTTGGCTGTTTTGATTGAACGGCTTGAAGACGTCATATCAGAAATTTATTCAGTCGGCGCACGGGAAATCGTGGTTTCAGGAAGCTTGGATGCCGATACAGTGGCACAGCTGAGAGAGCGGTGCGGTGCAACAATTTCAATTGAAGACGGAGAAACAGACGAACACGTAACGATCATTGAGCACTTAAATAATGAAGATATAACAAAAACATTTCTGCGCTTATATACGTATTTGAAAAGAACCCAAAAGCGCAGCCTTGATCATCTTCAGCCCGTGCAGGTGTATGAGCTTGAGGAAGCGATGAAAATTGACTTGTACTCAAAGCGTAATCTGGAGCTGACCGAAACGATTCGTTCGAAAAATAAAAAAGGCTCCCTTTTGTGGCTGCTGGATGAAACAAAAACGGCAATGGGAGGCCGGCTGCTTAAACAGTGGATTGACCGGCCGCTTATCAGAGTCAATCAAATCGAAGAGCGCCAAGAAATGGTGGAAACATTAATGTCCCATTTCTTTGAACGGGAAGATCTGCGTGAACGTTTAAAAGAAGTATATGACTTAGAACGCCTTGCCGGCCGCGTTGCATTCGGAAATGTCAATGCCCGGGATTTGATTCAGCTGAAGGAATCGTTAAAGCAAGTTCCTGGCATCAAACAGCTGGTTGCTTCACTGGCTCATGACAAGGCCAAGGAACGTGCAGAGCGCATTGACCCTTGCGGGGATGTACTTGAACTGCTGGAAGAAGCGCTGTACGAAAACCCTCCTTTATCGGTAAAAGAAGGGAATCTGATTAAAGATGGTTATAATCAAAAGCTTGATGAATATCGTGATGCAAGCAGAAACGGAAAAGACTGGATTGCCCGCCTGGAACAGCAGGAGCGGGAATACACAGGCATTCGTTCTTTAAAGGTTGGCTTTAATAAAGTTTTCGGTTATTACATTGAAGTGACAAAAGCAAATTTGCATTTGCTTGAGGAAGGGCGTTATGAGCGGAAACAGACGTTAACCAATGCAGAGCGCTACATTACACCTGAATTAAAAGAAAAAGAAGCGCTCATTTTAGAGGCGGAAAATAACATCTGTGAGCTGGAGTACGAGCTGTTTACCGAGCTGCGCGAGAAAGTGAAGCAGTATATTCCGCGGCTACAGTTGCTTGCAAAACAGATGAGCGAGCTGGACGCACTGCAATGCTTTGCGACAATCAGTGAAAATCGCCACTACACGAAACCGGAGTTCTCTAAAGATGAAGTCGAAGTAATTGAAGGCAGACACCCGGTTGTTGAAAAAGTCATGGACAGCCAGGAATATGTCCCGAACAACTGTATGATGGGCGATAACAGACAAATGCTTCTCATTACAGGTCCAAACATGTCAGGGAAAAGCACGTATATGAGACAAATCGCGCTCATTTCCATTATGGCGCAAATCGGCTGCTTTGTACCCGCGAAAAAAGCGGTGCTTCCGATTTTTGATCAAATTTTCACACGAATCGGCGCTGCAGATGATTTGATTTCCGGACAAAGTACATTTATGGTAGAAATGCTTGAAGCGAAAAATGCGATTGTCAACGCGACGAAAAACAGCCTCATTCTGTTTGATGAAATCGGGCGGGGAACGTCCACTTATGACGGCATGGCGCTGGCACAGGCGATTATTGAATATGTTCACGATCATATCGGCGCCAAGACGCTGTTCAGCACACACTATCACGAGCTGACCGTTCTTGAGGACAAGCTGCCCCAGCTGAAAAACGTTCATGTTCGCGCTGAAGAATATAACGGAACGGTTGTCTTTCTTCATCAAATCAAAGAAGGTGCCGCTGATAAAAGCTATGGTATCCATGTAGCTCAGCTTGCCGAACTGCCGGGAGATCTGATTGCCCGCGCCCAAGATATTTTAAAAGAGCTTGAGCATTCAGGAAACAAACCGGAAGTGCCGGTGCAGAAACCTCAGGTGAAAGAAGAGCCGGCACAGCTGTCCTTTTTTGACGAAGCGGAAAAGCCGGCTGAAACACCAAAGCTTTCAAAAAAAGAAAAGCAAGTGATCGATGCTTTCAAATCACTTAATATACTTGATATGACACCGCTTGAAGCGATGAATGAAATGTACAAGCTGCAAAAGAAATTACATTAAAACGGGGTGATGAATGTGGCAAAAGTCATCCAGCTGTCAGATGAGCTTTCAAATAAAATAGCGGCGGGCGAGGTTGTGGAACGGCCCGCCTCAGTCGTCAAAGAATTGGTGGAAAATGCGATCGACGCTGACAGCACAGTCATTGAAATCGATATTGAGGAAGCAGGCCTTGCATCCATTCGGGTCTTGGATAACGGCGAAGGAATGGAGAATGAAGATTGCAAGCGAGCTTTCCGCCGCCACGCAACGAGTAAAATAAAAGATGAAAATGATTTATTCAGGGTGAGAACGCTCGGTTTCAGGGGAGAAGCCCTGCCGAGTATCGCGTCAGTCTCTCATCTGGAGATTAAAACAAGCACTGGTGAAGGAGCTGGGACGAAGCTCGTCCTCCAAGGAGGAAACATCATTTCCGAATTGCGTTCCTCAAGCAGGAAGGGAACTGAAATTGTCGTTTCCAACCTGTTTTTTAACACACCGGCCCGTTTGAAATATATGAAAACCGTTCATACAGAGCTTGGAAACATTACGGATGTGGTTAACCGTATTGCTCTGGCGCATCCAGAGGTATCGATCCGCCTGCGCCATCATGGGAAAAACCTGCTTCAAACGAACGGAAACGGAGATGTGCGCCATGTACTGGCAGCGATTTACGGCACGGCTGTCGCCAAAAAAATGCTTCCGCTGCATGTGAGCTCCTTGGATTTTGAAGTAAAGGGATATATCGCCCTCCCAGAGATTACACGGGCGTCGAGGAACTATATGTCGTCTGTGGTCAATGGCCGTTACATTAAAAATTTCCCGCTCGTCAAAGCGGTTCATGAAGGCTACCATACGCTTCTGCCGATCGGACGCCATCCAATTACCTTTATAGAAATTACGATGGACCCGATTTTAGTCGATGTCAACGTGCATCCATCGAAGCTTGAGGTCCGGCTCAGCAAGGAAACAGAGCTTCATGACTTAATACGTGACGGAATTAAAGATGTGTTTAAACAGCAGCAGCTGATTCCGAGTGCCCAGCTCCCGAAAAAATCGGCACCTGTTATCAAAAATGAGCAGCAGTTCATAACCTTTGATGAAAAGCCTCCGGAAAGAAAAGTACCGGAAAAAGCGCCTGCGCCATCTCATTCACCAATGAAGCTCAGCTCAGTCGTGAAAGAGCCGGTTGATGCGGAGGAAGAATTGCCTCCTCTCCAATTTGATGCTCCTCCTATCGTTGATCAGGAACAAACCCTTGAGGTGTCCGATGTTTCAGCAGAAGAGCCTGAAACATTTGAGCAGGAATGCCATGAGGAACAGCAGCAGCCAGCATCTGAGCGGGTTCCAATTATGTACCCGATCGGCCAGATGCACGGGACTTATATATTGGCACAAAACGAAAACGGCCTATATATTATCGACCAGCACGCCGCCCAAGAACGTATTAAATATGAGTACTTCCGTGAAAAGGTGGGGGAGGTTGAGCCTGAGGTCCAGGAGATGATTGTACCGCTGACGTTCCACTACTCCACAAATGAGGCTTTGATTATTGAACAGCACAAACAAGAGCTCGAAAGCGTCGGTGTCTTTTTAGAGTCATTCGGCTCTAACAGTTACATCGTCCGCTGCCACCCGGCCTGGTTTCCAAAGGGAGAAGAAGCAGAGCTCATAGAAGAAATCATTCAGCAGGTGCTCGACTCCAAAAATATAGATATTAAAAAACTCCGCGAGGAAGCGGCGATTATGATGAGCTGCAAAGGCTCCATCAAAGCAAATCGCCACCTCAGAAACGACGAAATCAAAGCGCTTCTGGACGACCTCCGAAGCACATCAGACCCATTTACATGCCCGCACGGCCGCCCGATCATCATACACCATTCCACTTATGAGATGGAAAAGATGTTCAAACGCGTGATGTAGCGGGGGTGGTAAGCATTGATCCATTCTCTGAATGGATCAATGCTTTTTTTGTACTCCTTCGAGTGTCAGATTATAAGAAACGGTTGTAAACGTGTGAGCAGTGTTAACGCATTATACTTCATGGTTCCTCTGTATAACAAAATTTCCATTTACAGGCAATTGGGATTAATGTATATTTTGGATGAGGGGGTGGAAGCACATGGCATGTGGTCCGAAGATCATTATCTTTTTGGATGAACTTGATGATCCAAATGTGAGAATCATTTTAGAATGCAGAATTTAAATTACAACATTGTGTTTTGCTCCCTGTTCGTGTGAACAGGGAGTTTTTTCGTTTATATAACTGGTGATGTCCAAATATAAGGTGTTATGAATTCTCCATATCTGCCATCGGCATTTTAAGCTGCTTCTTTATTAGGCTGGTCATCAAAAGCAAGTTCAGTGAAAGCCATCACTGCTGATATCACAACAAGCAAGATATCTGGAATATAAATAGACTGCATAAAGTAATCTGCAAAACAGATCGTTATAAGATTGCTGATAAAATACAGTATAAAAGCAAAAAGTGCAGTCTTTTTCAATGAAAGTGATTTTGCCAAAATGATAGAGATAATCTTTGTGAGTGGGTCTATGATTAAACCTACAGCAAAGCAGGCTAAAATAAATAAAGCTAATGTTTGATTGGAAGCGTATGTGATGCCAAGTATGGAGAATAAGCCTTTCATCCCGAAGAAAAAGCCGCCGAAGATGACTGCAAGCGCAATGGCCGCGATAAAAATGATAGATACAATTCCGATTAATTTTGATCTCAGGTTAAAATCTTTAGAGTGCTCGTTCTGTTCTTTATGGTTCAAGTATGACACTCCCTTCACCTGCTTACTCATACAAACAGCACCCTTGAATCAGCCCAAAATATCTATAAGTCTGTTTTCTGACGAAAATAGTATAGCATATTTTAACAAAACCAAAAAAGGCCCTTTCCACTGGGGAAGGGCCTTTTTCATCATGTTAACTCCTGAGATTCGCCGAAGCTTTCTCTTTTTTTGGCCAAATAAAATAGCTGGCTGTAATGAGAAAGTCAATTCCTATAATGACAGTCCACAGTTTAAGAATGCCGCTCAACGCCTCGGTTCGGGAAGAGTCATTGATAAAATAGATCATCCCTGCCAATAGTCCCGCACCAATTAAGTAGGCCAGCACATGTCTTAGCCAGCCTTTCGCACCGTGCTTGGCATGGTCCATTCCAAAACGTTTCAGCGGTTTTGTTCCTTTTTTTGTCACATAATATTGAAACTTTTCATCTGCCCATTGAATCATTTGTTTCCCATAAGCGATCGATATACCGATGTAAACAGCTGCAATCCCATGGGCTGCGGTCGCTGAGGCTCCGCGGTAAAGGTCCACACCAGTTGCCGCTAACAAGATCAAATCGATAACTGGAGTTAAGGCAAGGAATAGCAGTCCTAATGTATGTCGTTTGAATACGTAGCGTACAGCAAGCCCCAAAACAATGACAACCCAAAACGCAATTTCACAGAAAACAATCATCCATGCGATACCGTTCAATCCATTCCCTCTTTTCAATACAGTTGTATTATTTAAATAATATGTTACCATCTTTGTTTTTGTAACACAACTGTATTATAAAAATTGCCCTCTCATTTTTTTCTTGTTACAATAAAGCTATGCCAAAACAAATTGACCATGAGAAAAGAAGAAAACAAATTGCAGAAGCAACGTGGCGCGTCATTTTAGAACGAGGGATGGAGGGAGCATCAGCCAGAAATATTGCAAAGGAAGCAGGATTGTCATTAGGTGCGCTGCGCCATTATTTCTCTACACAGGATGAATTGCTTGCTTTTGCAATGAAACTTGTCCAAGAAAAGGTGACGGACCGAATTAAGGACATTGCAGTGAGGGATTTGCTCCCTAAGGAAAAAGTGTTGCAAATTTTGCTTGAAATGGTCCCGACGAATGAAGAAACGATTAGAGAGATGGAGGTTTGGTTTGCTTTTACTGCTTACGCCAGACATAAAAAGGATATGTTTGATGCGAATCATGACGGGATTTTCAGCGGCATGCGGAATCTGATTGCCTATTTAGATGAATCCGATTTACTGAAGCCGAATGCTGATAAAGACATTGAAGCTGAGAGACTTTACGCGCTTGTTGACGGCTTGGCTTTACATGCCATGCTTGACCCTGTGCGAGTGAATAAAGACCGAATCAAGCGGGTCATTATGCAGCATGTAGAGTCAATTTGCGTGGAAGATACACGTGAGACACAAAAACGTCATCCTTAAGGCACTAGTGCGAAAAGCGATTCTTGTTGGGCATGCGTCCAAAAGAGTCGCTTTTTTATATTCAAAGAACAAGGATCTCTGAAAAAAATGGAAAACGATCATGCTGTTTGGTAAAGTGGAATGAAAGACGGACTGAGGAGTGAACACTGGTCCATCGTTTAAGAACTTTACATGATAGGGATGGTATAAATGAATCTTACTTACAAGGTGCATCCAATTAAAACAAGGTATCAGGGCTGGACGAATTATTGCTATATCATTGAAGATATTGTAAGCAGATCTGCAATTGTTGTTGATCCCTCATGGGAATTGAGTAAAATAACCACTACACTTTCTGAACTCGAAGCGGAATTAAAGGCAGTCGCATTGACACACTCTCATTATGATCATGTAAATCTGGTAGACCCGCTGACGAAGATGTTTAACGCTCAAGTTTATATGTCAAAAAAAGAAATTGATTATTATCAATTCCGATGCAGAAATTTAATTAGCCTAGATGATCATCAGACAATCAGCATAGGAAACACAAGATCACAATGCCTTCTCACACCGGGGCATACAGCCGGCGGAATGTGTTATTTGTTTTCTGAGAGTATTTTTACCGGAGATACGGTGTTTACAGAAGGGTGCGGCATATGTGAGGATGATGGCAGCTCTGCGGAAGAGATGTTTGATAGTATTCAAAGAATAAAGTCGGAGGTTTCACCCCATGTACGGGTGTATCCTGGT
>NZ_JAVAXX010000293.1:0-7544 GCF_042709275.1 Bacillus sp. LR_5
AATGTTTTATCTTTTTCCTTTAATATAAGGCACGCCATTGGCTTTTGGCGCATCTGCCCGCCCGATAAAGCCGGTTAAAGCGAGAATCGTTAAGACATAAGGAGCCATCAGCATATACACATTTGGTATGTCTTTAAAAAGAGGGAGCAGCGATCCAATGATGCTTAAGCTTTGGGCGAATCCGAAAAACAGGGCGGCCCCCAGTGCTCCGATCGGATGCCATTTTCCGAATACAAGCGCTGCCAGGGCGATAAAGCCTTGCCCGGAGATGGTAGAGTGCGTGAAATCAAGCGCAATTGTGGAGGCATATACGCCGCCGCCGAGACCGCCGAACAATCCGCTGATCATCACGCCGATGTAGCGCATTTTATATACGTTGATTCCCATCGTATCGGCCGCCATCGGATGCTCACCGACAGAACGAATACGAAGGCCGAACGGCGTTTTGAACAAGATAAACCAGGAAATAAAGGCAAGTGCTATTGCAAGAATAGACGTATAATAGACATCCGAAAAGAAGATCTTTCCCAAGACGGGAATATCGCCCAAACCGGGGATTTTCGTCTTATAAAAAGGCTCTGGAATTTTGTCTGTCTGCGCTTTGCCGTAGATCAGTTTGACGATAAATAAAGTTGCCCCAAGCGCCAGCATGTTAATGGCGACACCGCTGACTGTCTGGTCGGCGCGAAACGAAATCGCCGCTGCCGCGTGAATCAGTGAAAACAGGGCGCCTGCTGCCATGGCGGCAAGGAGCGAAAGCCAGGGCGCGGCGGCACCTAATTCCGGACCAAAAAATAAATTAAATAACACGCTGGTGAACGCCCCGATAATCATGAGGCCTTCTAAGCCGATATTCACAACGCCTGATCTCTCGGAAAACACGCCGCCGAGAGCAGTTAAAATAAGCGGGGCCGCATAGACGAGTGTGGCAGGGACAATGATAGATAAAATCTGCACAATGTCCACTTAGTTCGCCCCCTTTTTCTTCAATTTGCCCATGACGAAACGAATCGCATAGCTTGAAGCCACAAATAGAATAATAATAGCAATCACAATATCAACGACCTCTGATGGAACGCCTGATTCAATCGGCATATTTAATGCGCCGATTTTCAGCCCGCCAAGCAGGCATGCTGCCAGTACAACGCCTACGGCTGTGTTTCCCCCGAGAAGAGCGACAGCGATACCGTCAAAGCCTACGCCGGTAAATGCGCCTTTCACTGCTGCATATTCGAATGTTCCTAGGCCCTCCATGGCTCCGGCAAGGCCTGCAAAAGCGCCGGAGATAAGCATGGAGGTCATGATATTCTTCCGCACGCTCATGCCGGCATACTGGGAAGCGTGCTGGTTAAACCCGACCGCCCGGAGCTCAAATCCCTTTGTAGTTTTGTTGATGATAAACCACATGATAGCTGCTGCGAGAAGGGCAACGATGATTCCCAAATGCAGCCGTGAGTAATCGGTGATCTGTTCAAGAAAAGGAGAGCGGAGGGAGGCCGATTCGTGAATTTTCCCCGTCTTGTCCTGATGATCTGTCAAGACGTTTGAAATGATGTAATTGGTCATGTGCAGCGCAATATAATTCATCATAATGGTGACAATGACTTCATGAACGTAAAATCGCGCTTTCAAAATGCCGGGAATAAACCCCCATAATCCTCCTGCAGCTGCCGCTGTAATCAATGCGAGCGGCAAGTGAATATATGCCGGTCCGTCAAACGCCGTACCGACCCAAACCGCTGCTGTCCAGCCGACGAGCAGCTGGCCCTCGACGCCGATATTAAAGAGCCCGGTTCGGAATGCAAAGGCGACAGCCAATCCGGATAAAATATAAGGCGTAATTTGCCGGATGGTTTCTCCGACATAATAGATTTCTCCGAATATTCCATTCCACAAAGCCGAATACCCGCTGGCCACACTGTAGCCGCTCACAAGCATAATCAACGCGCCGGCCGCAAGACCAAGGATGATTGCGATGAGCGGCACGAGTAAATGAGAGAGTCGTTTAACCATTTGCTTTCCCCGCTTCCTTTTGCGTGCTTCCTGCCATCAAGAGACCAAGCTCCTGTTCAGTGGTGTCCTGCGGATTAACGCTGGCGATAATGCGTCCTTCAAAAATAACGGCGATTCTGTCACTGAGATTCATAATTTCTTCAAGCTCAAACGAGAGGAGAAGAACGGCTTTCCCGGCATCACGCTGTTCAATGAGCTTTTTATGGACAAATTCAATCGCTCCGACATCAAGGCCGCGAGTCGGCTGGGCGGCAATTAATAAATCAGGATTTCGGTCTATTTCCCGCCCGATAATCGCTTTTTGCTGGTTTCCGCCTGACAATGCCCGAGCGTGTGTATATTCATCCGGCGTTCTGACGTCGTACTCGCTGATCAGGCTGCGTGCTTTTTTGTACATTTCGCCTTTATGTAAAACGCCCAATGCTGAATACGGCTTTTTGTAATAGCTTTGCAGCAGGATATTCTCTCCGATTGGAAAATCAAGGACGAGACCGTGTTTATGGCGATCCTGAGGAATATGCCCGATCCCGGATTCAGTGATTTTTCTTGGCGTCAGGTTTTGGATCTGTTTTCCGTTTAAGGTGATTGTTCCTGAATCTGTTTTGCGGAGTCCTGTCACCGCTTCGATCAGCTCTGATTGCCCGTTTCCGTCGACGCCTGCTATGCCGACTATTTCTCCCGCTTTGACTGAAAGAGACAAATCTCTGACTGTCTCTATTCCGCGGGTATCATTTACAGTTATGCCGTCAATCGCAAGCACTTCCGCTCCCGGCTGAGCAGCTCTCTTTTCGGTTTTGAACGATACCTCGCGGCCGACCATTAGACTGGCGAGTTCGTCTTGGTTTGTATCACGGACATCAAGGGTTTTGATGCCTTTTCCTTTACGGATAACCGTAACGCGGTCACAAATCTCCATAATCTCTTTCAGCTTATGGGTGATTAAGATGATGGACTTCCCTTCTTTGACCAGGTTCTTCATAATTTGCATCAGTTCCTTAATTTCATGAGGCGTCAAAACAGCCGTCGGTTCATCAAAAATCAGAATGTCGGCACCGCGGTAGAGGGTTTTTAATATTTCTGCGCGCTGCTGCATACCGACTGATATGTCAGCTGCTTTTGCTTCAGGATGGATCTGCAGGCCGTATCGATCGGAAATGTCCTGCACCTCTTGGCCAGCACGCTTCCGGTCAATTCTGCCAAACTTCTTTGGCTCCTTCCCGAGAATAATATTTTCAGCAACTGTAAAGGTGTCAACAAGCATAAAGTGCTGGTGCACCATTCCAATTCCAAGGTCATTCGCTTTGTTCGGGCTGTTGATGTGCACCTTCTCGCCGCGCACCCGAATTTCACCCCGCTCCGGCTGATACAGCCCGAAAAGGACATTCATCAACGTTGATTTCCCCGCTCCGTTTTCACCGAGCAACGCGTGTATTTCGCCTTTTTTGACTTGAAGATTGATATTGTCATTGGCGACGATACCTGGAAACTCCTTGCGGATATTGAGCATTTCAATGACATATTCCATTGATTGACCGCTCCTTTATTTCAAAATAAAAGAAAAACAAGGGATAAGGGCTCGACCTCCTTATCCCTGCGATTCTTATTCAGCTTTGAAGGTTTTGAGCTCTTTCTCAGTTGCCGGGACTTCCAATCCGTCGATGATTTTTTTCTTCCATTTATCGACCGCTTTGATCACATCATCCGATAGATTTTGTTTAGATGGAGAAATGCCGACTCCGTCTTGATCAAGCCCGTAGGTAAGTGTTTCGCCGCCCGGGAACTTTCCGTCACTCGCTTTTTTCGTTACATCTTCAACGACTGTATCTACTTTTTTCACCATGGAAGTGAGGGTGACGTTATCATCTGTTCCTTCTACCTGGCCTTCTGCGTATTGGTCTTTATCGACACCGATGACCCAGACATCGCGTTTTGGATCTTCTTTTTTCAGGTTTTTCGCTTCAGTAAAGACGCCTGTGCCAGTGGCGCCCGCAGAGTGATAAATAACATCTACGCCTGATTTATACATGCTTTCGGCGGTTGCTTTGCCGACATCGGCTTTATCGAACCCCCCTGCGTATTTCACTTCTACAACGGCTTTAGGGTTAACTGCTTGTACGCCGGCACGGAAGCCGACCTCGAATTTTTTGATTAACTCTGATTCCATGCCGCCTACAAAGCCGATTTTTCCTGATTTGCTTGATAGGGCTGCGGCCACTCCGACGAGAAATGAGCCTTCCTGCTCTTTAAACGTAATACTTGCGACGTTGTCTTTATCGACAACAGCATCTATAATCGCAAAGTTTGTATTTTTGCGCTGGTCAGCAATTTCGCTGATTGAATCCTCCATTAAGTAGCCGACGCCGTAAATTAAGTCAAAATTCTCACGCGCCAATTTATTTAAGTTCGTTGTATAGTCTGCATCTGATTTGGATTGAAGATAGTCGTAACCGTTTTTGCCTTTTTTCAGCCCATTCTCTTTCCCAAAGGCTTGGATGCCTTCCCAGGCTGATTGGTTGAAGGATTTGTCATCCACTCCGCCTACGTCAGTAACCATCGCCACACTGAATTTGTTTTTGCCTTCGCCGGAGCCGCTGCTTTTTTCGCTGTTTCCGCATGCTCCTAATATGGTGCCTGCTGCGATCACAAGTGACATCGCCAATCCGATTTTTCGTTTATTCAAGATATAACCCCCCCAGAAAAATTTGGTTCAAAGCTGATCCGGCCAGTCATATGATGGGCTGTCCTGAACAATTTCTTAGAATCGATAAAATTTTCTGATAATAACAAATGGAATGCGCTGAGACAGTTCTATTCTTCCCTGAATAAGCGTGGTGTGAGTATTTCCTTCGAAAGGCGGGGAAGAGAAGGATGTGGAAGGCGTTCCGGGCGGAAAACCGTGACATCGTTTTCTGAAGTAAGACTTATGACTTAGTTTTTCGGGATCAACTAACCAATCATAATTTATCATTTAACTAATAAGAAATAAATAGAATTTCGCATAATTTTTTAAAAAGTATCTATTTTTAGAATTGTTTGCTTAAAAATGTGAAAGGCCCTTTGTTATTCTTGTATAACTTATCAACAATAGAATCAAGCATCTTGGCAAGAGATATGACAGAAAAACGCACTGCTCAAAGCAAGCAGTGCGTTTTTCTTATAGATATTGCTTTATTCCGTTAAGGTTACTGTTGTTGACGTTGTACTGAAACACAGGTCTTCCGATCGTTCCGTACGCCATTTCTACATTCAGAACCTGTATATCTTCAAGAAACTTTAAGTATTTTCGTATGGATACTTGAGAGATTTCTGTGTGCTTTGCCAAGTCTTCTGTCGTAAAAGATTCATTTTCAAATGACTGGATACTGGACCAGATCAGCTTCAGCGTGCTTTTTGTCAGGCCTTTAGGAAGCTGCACTTTTTCTGTTGCTTCTTTCTTTTGAAAAAGCTCGGCGTCCAGTTCTTTTTGGCTCATGTTGCGATGGGTTGAATACACCTTTTGTTTTCGTCTGTAATCAGACAGAGCCGTTTGGAAACGTTCAAATTCAAACGGTTTGATTAAATAATCGACAGCTCCGTACCGAAGTGTTTTCTTGATTACGTCAAGCTCGCTGGCCGCTGAGATGACAATCACGTCAACCGCTTCATTTTGGGCTCTCAATTCCGTCAGCAGTTCCAGCCCGTTTTTTCCCGGCATATAAATATCAAGCAAAATGAGGTCGATATGGTGCTCGCCTAAAATATGCAGAGCGCTTTGAAAGGAAGAAGCGATGCCTTTCAGCTGAAAGCCATCTATTTGGCTTAAGTATCGTTTATTTAATTCACCCACCATGGGGTCATCTTCAACTATTAGTACATTAATCATGATTTTCCTCCTTCGGTTCGTACGGGATGCGAATACTGAATGTCGTTCCTTCATTCTTTTCGCTTGTGAGGATCATTTGGCCTTTTAAATTTTCGATGCTTTGCTGTGTGAAATAAAGGCCGAATCCCCGGTTTTTGCCCTTTGTTGAATAGCCTTGTTCAAATACTTTGGCTTGGTCTTCTTCAGACATGCCTGCTCCAGTATCGGTAATTTCAATGTCCAGTATGCTGTTATGGAAGCGCATGGACATGGTGATTTGTTTTTTCGGCATATCGGCAACGGCGTCTAAGCCATTGTTGATGAGATTTCCGATGATTGTAATAAGTTCATGGATGACAGAAGGGTCTGCCGCGTTCGGGATGACACCGTTGCATTCAATATCAAGATTTGCGCCCTGCTCACGTATAAAGCTTTGCTTTCCAAGCAGAAAACCGGCCAGTACGGAGCTTTTGACATCATTTATAATTTCACTTGTTTCTGATTTTTGCTGTATGGCTATATCTTTAATATAATCTCCAAGATCATCATACTCTTTCAGCTGGACGAGACCTAATATCACATGCAGTTTGTTCATAAATTCATGAGACTGCGCTCTCAGTGCGTTTGCATACATTTTAACACCGGAAAGCTGTTCAGCTAAATGTTTTACCTCGGTCTTGTCGCGGAATGTTGCAATCGCTCCGACAGTTTGTCCTTTCAGCTGGATAGGAACTTCATTAAACACAAGCTCCAGCCCGTTAATGCGGACGTCTCTGTCTTGAAGAGGTTTTTTTGTCTCAATGACCTTTTTCAAGCGGCTTTTCGGCAAGATGTAGTCTACATCCTGATCAATGGGATTTGTGTTGATGCCCATTTTGACGAATAGGCGTTTTGCTTCCGCGTTGGCAAGTTTAATTTTGCCATGTTCATCGACAGCGAGTATTCCTTCCTTCGTCGATTCCAGCATCGCGCTCCGTTCTTCAAGCAGAGTCGCAATTTCATAAGGTTCAAGTCCGTACATGATATTTTTCACTGTACGGGCGACGATAACGGCTCCGATCACACCGACGAAGATGCTGACGCAAATAATAAAGTAAAGCGGCCGTAAGCTATGGCTGATCACTTCATCAATTTCATTTACGGTGATGCCGACCGCGACTGCACCGACCTGTTTTCCATTCTCCGCGTAGACAGGGACGAACGCTCTCTGCGATTTCCCGAGCGTGCCAGAGGCTGTGCTGATATGGACATGCCCTTTTAATACCTCGGACTCATCACCGCCTCTGAATTTTTTTCCGATTTTGCTCGGGTCAGGATGAGTTTTGCGGATACCGTTCATATCCATGACGACAACAAATTCCGTGCCGGTAATTTTCTGAACCCGCTTTGTGTAGCTCTGCAGTTCCTTTTGTTTTTTTCCGCTTTCTAAAGCAGCGGCTGTCATTGGCGCTTCAGCTACCATTTCAGCAGTCTGCAGCGCAGTGGCCTTTTCCTGATCTCTAATTCGTTTGGTGGTTTGGGCACCGACTGTAAAAAACGTAATGAGCAATGCGATTAATACAACGATACAAACAAATATGGTGAGTCTGGTTTGCAGTTTTAATGTTTTTTTCATATAAAACTTCCTTACGTTTTATGATTCCTGCGTACTACTTTACTCTCAAAATGCTGCTTTGTGAAGATTTGGGAC
>NZ_JAVAXX010000294.1:0-7501 GCF_042709275.1 Bacillus sp. LR_5
TAATAAACCGAAGTCATTACGTTTTGCAAGAATAAATTTCATTTTCATTTATTCTTCCCGCCTGCAGAGCGAATATATGTACTAAAAAAACCCGGCTAAAAATGCCGGGCTACTTCAATCATTAGTTTGTTTTGTCCAGAAGATAGACCCTGCTCTCATAAGGCCGGAACACCATTTCGTCATCAAGATCATCGTTGTTATAATTGCTGAGAAGCAGTGAGGCCTGAGCTTTGCCGCAGTTCTTAGGCCACTGAAAAACAGCCTGCTCTTTTGAAAAATTATTGACCGACAAAAGCTGTTGTTTACTGTTTTCTCTCATGTATACAAACAACTGCGGATCGTCCGGAAGCAAAAGATCAAAGCTCCCTTTCATGAGGTCAGCGTACTGCTTTCTCAGGCTGATCAGCTTTTTGTAATAGTTTAAGACAGAATCAGGATCTCCCTGCGCTTCCTCCACATTGATTGCGGTGAAGTTCGGATTGACCTTCAGCCAAGGCGTGCCGTCAGTAAATCCGGCATTTTTGCCGCTGTTCCACTGCATCGGGGTCCGGGCGTGATCCCGGCTTTTGGCTAAGATCGATCTCATCACATCATTTGGATCATAGCCTTTTTCAAACACCCGTTTATGATACATATTGATCGTTTGGATATCTTTGTAGTCTTCAATCCGGGTGAACGGCGCGTTTGTCATCCCGATTTCTTCTCCCTGATAAATATACGGCGTGCCCTTCATAAAATAAATTACGGCTGCCAGCATTTTCGCTGATGCTTTGCGGTATTCCCCATCGTCTCCGAATCTGGACACAATCCGGGGCTGGTCGTGGTTGCACCAAAACAATGTATTCCAGCCTTGATGTTCAAGCTTCTTTTGCCATTTTGTCAAAACCGATTTTAAATCAGAAAGCTCAAGGGGCTTCAAATCCCAATGTTCTTTTCCGGGCTGCTGATCAAGCTCCATATGCTGAAAGTGAAAAATCATATTCAGCTCATGCTTATCTGTTCCCGTATATTTCAGGCCTTCTTCCGGTGTGACACTGCCGACCTCTCCGACAGACATGACATCATATTGGGAAAACACTTCATCTGTCATTTCTTTTAAATAGTCATGGATTTGTTCGCCATTTGGCTGAAAGGGCTTCGGCTCTGCCTGCTGATTGATATAGTCCTCATACGAAGGAAGATATTCTTTCTTAGAAATGAGATGGAGCTGATCAATTCGCAAACCGTCGACCCCTTTATCGAGCCAAAATTTCATCATGTCATACACCGCCTGGCGAACTTCGGGATTTTCCCAGTTTAAATCAGCTTGTTTGACGGCATTCATATGGAGATAGTATTCTCCGGTGTGCTCTTCGTATTGCCAGACCGGGCATCCATAGTTTGAGAGCCAGTCCGTCGGCGGGCCGTTCTTTGTGCCGGGACGCCAATAATAATAGCTGCGGTATTTGCTGTTTTTGCCCAGCTCCGCTTCTTTAAACCACGGATGCTCGACCGAGGTGTGATTTAACACAAAGTCCATCACCAGCTTTAATCCCCGCTGATGCACCTGGTCCAGCAGCTCGTGAAAATCGTCCATTGTTCCGTAAGAATCCATAATCGCCTTATGGTTTGTCACATCATAGCCGTAATCAACATTCGGAGAAGGATAGATCGGGCAAATCCAAATCACATCTGCCCCGAGCTCCTTTATGTAGTCAAGACGGGAAATAATCCCCCGCAAATCCCCAATTCCGTCTCCATTGCTGTCCTGAAAGCTTCTCGGGTAAATTTGGTACACCACTGCATCCTTCCACCAGTCCGTTTTCATCCCGCAATCCCCCTGTTTTGTGTTCTATTCAAGCTGAGATGGATAAAGTGTCATTCCGCCGTCGACGAAAAGTGTTGCGCCGGTCACATAGCTTGCTTCCTCAGATACGAGCCAAGCTGCTGCTGCCGCCACTTCTTCAGGCTTTCCGAAGGCTTTCATCGGGATTTTTTTCAATTGTTTTTGCCTGCTCTCTTCCTTTTTCGTATCAACATTTGATTCTGTGGCAATGGTGCCGGGCGCTATCGCATTGACGCGGATTCCCTTATCCGCATAATTGAGCGCCAGCGTTTCCGTCATCATCTTGATGCCGCCTTTGGATGTGGAATACTGAACGTTTACAGGGCGCGGAATCTGCTGGTGAACACTTGAGATATTCAGCACATTGCCCTTGATATTGTTTTTCATCATGTGGTTAAGTGCTGCTTTCGCTCCCAGAAAGGTTCCGGTAACATTGACATCAATCACTCTCTGCCAATCTTCAAGACTCATCTCATGCGGCATCGCCTCAACGCCGTTAAAACCAGAGTTGTTTACCATCACATCGAGCGTGCCGAAATGCTCTAAAGCTGTGTCCAAGAGCGCCTGAATCCCCTCTTCTTTTGACACGTCCGCCTCAACTGCGACGGCTTTCCCTCCGTTCTGTTTAATGATTTCCAGGGTTTCATCGGCTCCAGACGGGTCGCTGTGGTAGTTTACAACAACATTCATTTTCTCCTGTCCGAACCGTTCCGCAATGGCTTTCCCGATTCCTTTTGAAGACCCTGTCACAATCGCTGTTTTTCCGGTTAAATCTTTGTACATACTTGATATCCTCCTCTGTTTCTCACTATGCAGTGGAAAATACCCTGTTTTTCCGAGTTGAAAACAGCACAAAAAAAGCAGAGAACCTGTAGTTCTCTGCCATTTTCTATTGAAAACGCTGCTCGGCAAGTTTCTTTTTAATATTCAGCAGCCTGCGGTAAAAGAAAGCGGCGGACTCGTAATGTTCCAGCTGATTGAAACGTTCCGCTGTATCATGCAGCAGATCTTCGGCGTCAGCAAGAAGCTGCCTGGATTCCAGCAGATCAAAGCATTCTGTAAGCACGTTCAGGTCGCCGCTTCCAAGATACAGCTCATGAATGAGGCGGAATTTCGTCAAGTACATGTCATCCTCCCATTCAGCCGCGCTCTTTATCCCGCGGTCATACGCCTCTACTGCCTTGTCGTATTTTCCCTCTTTACAGTAGATATGGGTCAGTGAAAATACAGCTTGAACAGCTTGCTGAAAGTTGTGCTCCTCAAAAATGGCGGCGGCTGTTTTGAAATAGCCCTCCGCTTCTTTGTAATCACCCAGACTGTACTTACAGTGTCCGACATTATAATAGGCAGCGGCGATCATGTATGCTTCTTCAAGCTGCCTGGCATGATCTAAAGCGCTGCACAAGTGGGTCAGTGCTTTTTCATGATGATACACATCGGTCAAATTTCCGGCGATGATAAATTCACACTGAACCCGGCGGCGACCGTACAGTTCATATTTCGTATAGATATCAAGCGCCTGGCTCGCATAATTCATGGAAAAATACGTTTGTTTGATGTGATAATACACTTCTGCGACTTTAAAAAGAAACTCAGCTTTTTCGATCTCATCCTCGACATACTCGAGCTTTTCCTCGGCATGTTTATAATGGTCGATCGCTAATATGAAATTTTTCTGCTTGAATTCGTACATTCCTCTGAAATAATAAAAGTAGTATTCCAATAAGCCCGTGAGTTTTTGCTGATTGCTTTCAATTTCGTTCAGCATATCAGAGAACGGAGGCTTGGTGTCGCTGTCTTTCACCGGCATCAGCTTATCAAGCATGATTCGATGCCGGAATTCCATCAAAGAAAAATATAAAAGCAAGTCCTGGTTCTCTTCCATATCTTCTAAATCGTATTCAATCTCCTGCTTTAACGCTTCTGCTTGATCTGCTTCAAATGCGCGAATGAGCTTATACCATTCATTCAGCTTTACTGCTACTTCTTCTGATGGAATCTTTGCTCTCATCGGTCTGCCTCCTTCCTCCTGCTACTATTTATGTTATATTTTATCATAGCTGTTCGCTTTTAGAGAGAGTCAATCACTTAAAAGCGTTAACATTCAGCACATCTTGAGAAAGTGAGACCGATATGAAGTTACCCGCAAAAACATTTGTTATCTTATGTATTCTATTTCTTCTAGATCTTTGTTTTAGTTATATTCGGCATGAATGGCATTCTCAAAACGCCTTGCAGGACATGCCTGTCCCCTCGGATCTTCATCCGATTGTGAAGCAGAATGCCGATGCACTCAAAGCCGCTGCAGCGAATAAAGGCATTACCGTCGTCATTACTGAAGGATTCAGGTCCTTTAAGGAACAAGATGAATTATATAAACAGGGACGTACAAAAAAAGGGAATATTGTCACCTATGCAAGAGGAGGGGAATCGTATCATAACTATGGTTTAGCGATTGATTTCGCCCTTCAAAAAAAGGATGGAAGCATCATATGGGATATGGAATATGACGGCAATCAAAACGAAAAATCAGATTGGCTGGAGGTTGTCGAGATCGCTAAGACACTCGGTTTTGAATGGGGCGGGGATTGGAAACGATTCAAGGACTATCCCCACTTGGAGATGATTCCTAACTAGACACCCCTCACAGCCTTTTCTTTTTCCTTATGTGCGCATCAATATAGGAAGGGTAAACCGGCTTATAGACAAGTTTGTAGTGCTGGTCACTGCCTGCTGTAAAATCGGGCTGCCATTCCAGCTTCACATCAAAAGCGGCTAAAAATGCTTCTCTCGCTTCTTCAGCGGAAACATCCGGCCTGTGATTTATCGCTTCCAATTGTTCAGGTTCAATATCAGGCGCCATAAAAGCGTCAATCAACCCAGTTTCCGGATTGACAATGATGCGGGCAGCGCCGAACCGCAGCGGCACTCCTTTATACCAGACAGAAAAATGGTTGCGGACTCTCCCTCTTTCATCAATTCGGACGGGATTCACCCTGAAAAACTCAGCCGCTCTCGGATAGAGGGCATACAAAAATTGAAGCGCTATCTCTTGGCATTCTTCCGTGGAGCATTGGCGGTTGTTCGGCCGCTCCATAAAAGAAAGCGCTGCTTTTAATTTTCTGGTTCTTTTATCCGTCTTCATTTTGATTGTGTTTTTATTTCTCGTTTCAAAATAGCTTCCTATGCTTAAATCCTTACGCTCCGGCGCAGCACCCCTGCGCCATGTGCTTCCAATTTGTTCTCCGAAGTCTCTTTCACTGACTTTCTGCATATCAGAGGTAAAACCCAGCAAGGCAAATATATCAACTTCTTCCTTGTTCTGAAGCGGCGGCAGTGGCGCCGTGTTTTCTATTCTTTCATCTGCGATATGCTGGTCGGGCACAATTTCGTCTACATCTGCGGGATAGCTGTATCCCGGGAGAATCGGTTCATATACAAGCCTTGGTTCCTGTTCGCCATCAATGACATCGTACATCAGCTCAAAAGACATTGTGTTTAAGTAATGGGACACAACCTTCTCTTTTGCTACAAATTCCGTCGGAACTTCGGCTTTATACCCTTCCCCGTAATATAGAAAGTGGACAATCTGACCGTTGCGTGTCATATCAATTAAAAAACCTGAATTGGGAATCGGAAGCCCAAGCTCCATTTTGGTATAGACAAACCGGATGTGCTGCCCCCGTTCTTCCTTGCCTTGAAAATGAAAATTCATAAATGTGCCGGGATGATTCGCAGCGGCAAACTGAAGAGCCGTCAGCTTCAGCTCAGCATCTGGAAGTTGTTTGTCTGTCTCGGAGCGGACAGTTGTTGAAAAGGTGAGCAAAGCGCCGTCATTTCTAAGTTCAACTGTAATGTGCTTTTCCGGATCTTTAGGGTCCTTCCAGATAAAATATGCCTGCCCGTTCTTCTTTTGCTTTTGGTCGTAATCTTCTATCTCAAGCTCATAATGCGTCGGTACATTTCCGATCTCCTGCGCCTTCTTTTTCAGCTGTTTATTAACCAATGAAGTCATCCCTTTCAAAGAGTCTACGACAAAGAGAATCCTGTTTATTATATAAAAAGACCTTTCTTCTTTTAAAGTGAAGAAAGGTCCTTTTCTATTATTGTCATTGTTTTTCGAGATTCTTTCTGTTACTTTCATCACGTACTCTCTTCTATACCTGAGGCAATTGCGTGACTTTTGGCTGTTTTACCATGAGCTGAAGACAGGCTCTCCTGTATGTGCATCGATAAAACGCGGATACACCGGCTTATAGACGAGCCGGTAGCTGTGTTCTTCATCATCTCCGTACTCTCTTTCCCAGCCAAGCTCAACTTTAAAATGCTGCCAAAAGATAGCCTTGGCTTGTTCAACTGAAATGGCCGGCACAGGATCAATGGTTGCCAGCTCATTTGGGTCAATATCTGGTCCCATATAAACGGTGATATACCCTGTCTGGCGGCTGACACAAATTTTGATCTGCCCAAATCGGATCGGAACTCCGTGACAATGCGCTTCAAATGTAAAAACAGCGACTGCGTTTTCTTCTTCATCCTTTTCATCGTATCTGATCCTAAAATATTGATCGGCATTCGGAAATAAAGTAAACAGAAAGCGAAGCGCGATTTTTTCGCACTCTGCCAAAGTTACTGTCAGCGGCCCTTTTTCCTCCATAAATGACATGACGCCTTCGAGTTTTCCGGTTTCTTTGTTATAGATGGTTTTCAGCACTTGATGAGTCCGTCCCTTAAACCAGCTGTCCATGTTTTTATCCGCCGGCTGATACACAGGGTCATCCGGATTCCGCCAAACGATTCCGATTCTCCCATCTCCCAAATCCGCTTCCCGCTCTTTGACAAACCCATTTTCAATACCAATCATGCTATCAGGATCGGCCTTTTCGCGGATGCCCTCGAATAAAGGGAGAGGAAAGCTCTCCGGCTCCCTGTAATCATCGTCATCATCAACTCCTCCTTGTTCTTCTTGAACCAAATCCGCAGGTACGGTAATCGCCCTACATTCAGGCTCATACACCAAATGCGGCTGATCATCTCCGTTTTTGTAAACAGAACGATGGAGAACCTCAAACAAAAGGTCGAACTCCACGTCCTTCTTGATAAAGGCAAGTGCCTCTTCAACATCCGCGACCCTCTTTGGCTTGATGATGCTGCCCGCTTCGCCGTAATAGCGGAAGTAAACGATCTCACCTGATAAGGAAACATCAGCCATAAATCCGCTCATGGGGAGAGGAAGCCCAGCCTCCATTTGAACATATGAAAATCTCACTTTATCGCCGTATGCAGGGTCATTTTCTTCACGAACAAAGGCAGAGAGTGCCCCCGGATGATGAGTCTCGACAAATTGGCGCATGATATCCTCTAGTTTCTCCTCAGACAGCCTTTTTCCGCTTTCAGGCTCAATATCACGGGAAAGGGATTCCAGCTCCCCGTCCGGTCCAAGTTCCACGATAATGCCGATATTCTCATCCTGAGGATCTGTCCAACAAAAATAGGCTCTTTTGTCATCACCGCCATAATCTTCAATTTCCAGTTTTAAGTGTGTCGGCACCCGGCCGATTTCCAGTGCTTTTTGTTTCAGTCCCTCTTTCTTCACAAAGGCGGCCCCTTTCATCCTTCTTAAGTTCCCTCCAACTAATCAAAAAGTAATAGTCTAAAATACACAGTTTTCTGAGT
>NZ_JAVAXX010000295.1:0-7493 GCF_042709275.1 Bacillus sp. LR_5
AAACATTTGGGCATAAATAAAAGAAAGCGAAATCACGCCTAAAAAGGTGCAAACATACTGAATGATTCTTTCGATTTCCATTCTTTACATCCCTCCTTTACCAATAGAATGTGCATCAATAAGATTAGCATGCGTGAAAAGTTGGAAATTTGAAAAGGAGATGAGGTCTATGCGTTATGAACAGATATCAGAAAATGCATTTAAGGGAAAAATACAAGTGTATTTAGAGCAAATATTAGGTGATGCGTCGCTAATCTTGAAAACGCTACACGAAAAAGACCAGTGCCTTCTTTGTGAATTAGATGAATTGGGCCACATTTTTCAGGACATGCAGGGCATCGCATCATCCTTTTATTTGCAAACATACATTGAGCAATTTACACCGGCATTTATCGAACTGGCCAAGGCGATTAAAGCCCTATCGGAGCATAAGCATGGTGCTTTAATTGTGATTGAAAGAGCGGACCCTGTTGAGCATTTTATTCAAAAAGGAACCTCCCTGCATGCGGAAATCAGCGCATCATTAATTGAAAGCATCTTTTTCCCCGGAAATCCTCTACATGACGGCGCTTTATTGGTGAGGGAAAATAAACTTGTCTCAGCAGCCAATGTCCTCCCGCTGACAACAAAGGAAGTGGATGTCCATTTGGGAACAAGGCATCGCGCGGCTCTTGGTATGTCGGGGTATACGGATGCGCTTGTGCTCGTTGTTTCAGAGGAGACAGGGAAGATGTCGTTTGCCAAAGATGGTGTATTATATCCGTTAATTTCGCCAAGAACGTAAAAATAAATAAAAGGGCCTGATTAGGAATCCTATCATGAGACAAAATGACTGAATTCGGGTCTTTTTTAAAGCATTCACTTTAAGCTGAATGCTTTTTGTCTTGAAGGCGGGAAATATAAACTGGTAGAAAAGTTATATTACATGAATATTAATTAAGTTAAATACTTTACCTGATTTTGTATTTGTAGTACCGTATAAAATATTACATAAATTTTAAAGGAAGGGTGCTGCCGCATGGCTAATGTATTAATGATCGGTTTTCCCGGTGAAGGGCATATTAATCCGTCTATCGGTGTAATGAAGGAGCTGAAATCACGGGGAGAACATATTACTTACTACGCAGTGAAGGAATACAAAGAAAAAATTGCAGCTCTTGATATTGAGTTTCGTGAGTATCATGATTTTCGAGAAGATTACTTCGGAAAAAACGCAACAGGAGATGAAGAAAGAGATTTCGCAGAAATGATCTGCGCCTTTTTGAAAGGCTGTAAGGATATTGCGACTCATATTTATGATGAAGTCAAACATGAATCGTATGATTATGTCATATATGATCACCATTTACTGGCCGGTAAAATCATTGCCAACCTGCTGAAGCTGCCGAGATTTTCATTGTGTACTACCTTTGCAATGAATGAGGAATTTCTAAAGGAAATGATGGGTTCTTACATGAAAGGGTCAATTGAAGAATCGCCTCATTATGAATCATACCAGCAGCTTGTAGAAACATTAAATGCTGATTTTCAAACAGAGATCAAGAAGCCTTTTGACGTTTTTTCTTCAGATGGGGACTTGACAATTGTCTTCACATCAAGGGAATTTCAGCCAATGGCTGAGCAATTCGGCGATCGATATGTATTTGTCGGCCCTTCCATTACAGAAAGAGCCGGGAACAATGATTTCCCATTTGATCAGATTGACAATGAAAACGTGCTGTTTATTTCAATGGGGACCATTTTTAACAATCAAAAACAGTTTTTTAATCAATGTCTCGAGGTATGTAAAGACTTTGATGGTAAAGTTGTGCTTTCCATAGGCAAACATATTAAAGCAAATGAGTTAAACGACATTCCGGAGAATTTCATTGTACGCCCGTATGTCCCTCAGCTTGAGATCCTGAAAAGAGCCAGTTTATTTGTAACACACGGGGGAATGAACAGCACAAGTGAAGGTTTGTATTTTGAAACCCCGCTGGTAGTCATTCCGATGGGAGCTGACCAATTTGCTGTAGGAAATCAAGTGGAAAATATAGGCGCAGGAAAAGTGCTGAAAAAAGAACAATTATCTGAAAGCCTTCTGAAAGAAACGATTCAAGAAGTGATGAACAATCCTGTGTATGCTAAAAAGGCGAAAGACATTGGACAATCATTGAAAGCGGCAGGCGGCTCTAAAAAAGCGGCCGACAGCATTCTAGAAGTTGTGAAACTCAAAACTCAATCAGCCAACGCATAATATAAATGCCTGTTCTTATCAAAAGAACAGGCATTTTGGCATTTTCGTAAGAAAGCAGAGGAAGGGATTTGACACATCGATAGAGAATTGATTAGAAAAACAGACAAGAAAGGAGGAAAATCTGCTCCATTCATCAATAGAAAACCATCATTTTTACCCCCGCTTAATTAGTTCCTTAGACTTTCGAAAAACATATGCAGCTTATGTAAAATGTTAGGTGTTTATTTGAATGTTTAAAGGTCGAAAGATGCTGAAATCGCAGCCAAATGTTTGAAAAGGATGTAACTTGCTGAAAAAGTGACGATAAAACTGATGTGTGCCATTTTTGGAAACAAAATACTAACTGTTTTTGTGCTATAAACAGTTTAGGAGGTTGAATGAATGAAAAAGAAGATTGTAGCCGGCTTGGCTGTTTCCGCAGTTGTCGGGTCATCGATGGCCGCAGCCCCCGTGGAAGCAAAAACGATAAAAGTAAAAAGCGGTGACTCTCTTTGGAAGCTTTCCCGTCAATATGATACGACAATATCAGCTTTGAAATCCGAAAACAAATTGAAATCAACAGTGCTTTATGTCGGACAAAGCCTTAAAATTCCTGAAAGCAGCAAAAAAAACACGACATCCTCATCAAGCTCAAGCAAAACATCAACATACACAGTTGCATATGGTGATTCGCTATGGATGATTGCTAAAAATCATAAAATGAGTGTTTCTGAGCTTAAAAGCTTAAACAGCCTGACCAGCGACCTGATTCGTCCCGGGCAAAAGCTTAAGATCAAAGGGACAAGCAGTTCAAGCGGCTCAAACGGATCGAAGAAAAACAGCGGTTCCAATTCTTCAGGCTCTTCGAAAAGTACATATACGGTTAAGCTTGGTGACTCACTGTGGAAAATCGCAAACAGCTTAAATATGACTGTAGCTGAATTGAAAACCTTAAATGGCTTAACATCAGATACCCTTTACCCTAAGCAGGTACTCAAAATAAAAGGGAACAGTTCACCTAAGAGCGGAAACAGCGGTTCCAAGAAGCCGTCAAACTCCAATTCCTCAAAAACAACTACATATAGGGTAAAAGCAGGCGATTCGCTGTGGAAAATCGCGAATCAGCTCGGAGTCACTGTGCAAAGTATCCGCGATAAAAACAATTTGTCATCTGATGTCTTGCAAATTGGACAGGTTCTGACCATCTCGGGAACAACAAAGTCTAACAATTCAAATCAAACAAAGCCAAAAGACAACTCAGGATCAAACATTCAAATAGGTTCGAAGATTGACAGAATGATAACAGAAGCGAAAAAATATGTCGGGGTGCCATACCGCTGGGGTGGAAACACGCCTGCAGGTTTTGATTGCAGCGGCTTCATTTATTACCTCATTAATAATGTATCATCGATATCGAGATTGAGTACGGCAGGATATTGGAATGTCATGCAAAAAGTCAGCCAGCCGTCAGTCGGAGACTTTGTCTTCTTTACCACATATAAATCTGGCCCGTCTCACATGGGGATTTATCTAGGCGGCGGAGACTTTATTCATGCAAGCTCATCAGGCGTCGACATTTCCAATCTCAGCAATTCATATTGGAAACAGCGCTACTTGGGCGCAAGAAGCTATTTTTAAAAATGAGTATGACAAAAAGCCTTTTTATAGGCTTTTTTGTTTATATCAGAAAATGATTGACCACACTGTTAGAAAAAACAAGGGGGAGACAGTATGTACCGTCTCTTGCTGTTGATGATGGTGACGGCACTGGGAGTTGCGGGATGCGGACAAAAAAAACCTCATGACCCTCCTAAGCGGGTACCGGAAAAAGAAGTGATTGAAACGTCAGCGTTTGGTCATCATGTCCAGCTGGTTAATCGTGAAGGCAAAGCAGTCGGTTTTATAGAAATCAAAGAATCAGAAGACGAAGGACTCGACATTCATATTTCCGCAAACAGCCTGCGCCCCGGCGCTTCTCTCGGTTTTCATATCCATGAGAAAGGTTCATGTGTCAGGCCGGATTTTGAATCAGCGGGAGGCCACTTTAATCCGCTGAACAAAGAACACGGCTTCAATAATCCGATGGGACATCATGCCGGAGATCTGCCGAACCTTGAAGTCGGTGCTGATGGAAAAGTAGATGTCATTATGAATGCGCCGGACACCTCACTGAAAAAAGGAAGTAAACTAAATATTCTCGACCAGGACGGAAGTGCGTTTATTATTCATGAGCATGCCGACGATTATTTGACAAATCCAAGCGGCAATTCAGGTGCGCGTATCGTCTGCGGAGCCCTTTCCGGCAATAACGAGAAGCAGTAATATCATCCAAGCCCTTTTGTATTGAGCATACAGGGGCTTTTTTAGTATACTCGTTAATGGAATACGAATAGGAAAGGGAACCTGTCTATGACAACTCAATTACAGCACTTAACATTGCCGGAAGATATACAACAAAAGCTATTATCATATAAAGATCAGCCGATTTCCCCAGAGTTTCAGTCGCTCATCGGGACATCAGGCTATGAGGCGGACGATGAAGCGATTTTATTCGACGCCATTATCGCATTAGCCATGGGAAAAAATGTCCTGCTGAAAGGGCCTACAGGCTCAGGAAAAACAAAGCTGGCAGAAACATTGTCCAGCTATTTTCATAAACCGATGCACAGTGTCAACTGTTCAGTTGACTTGGACGCAGAAGCTCTGGTCGGCTATAAAACGATTGAAAATCAATCTGGCCAGGCGACGATCGAGTTTGTTTCAGGGCCTGTCACAAAAGCCATGAAAGAAGGCCATTTTCTTTATATAGATGAAATCAATATGGCAAAGCCGGAAACACTGCCCATTTTAAACGGTGTATTAGATTACAGAAAAATGATGACAAATCCGTTTACAGGCGAGGTCATTCGGGCTAAAGAAGGCTTCGGAGTCATTGCAGCCATCAATGAAGGCTATGTCGGTACTGTTCCGCTGAATGAAGCATTGAAAAACCGTTTTGTCATCATTGATGTGCCTTATATTAAAGGCGAGCTGCTGAAACAAGTTCTCATGTCTCAGTCAGCCCTGCAAGATGAGAAATTGATTGACCGGTTTATCACGCTTTCCTCTGACCTGATCGTTCAGGCCAATAATGGACAGGTGTCTGAAGAAGCGGCATCCATTAGAGCGTTAATTGATACATGTGATTTAGCCGCTTATATTCCGCCGCGTCGTGCCATTGAGCGGGGAATTGTAGAGAAGCTTGATGATGACCGGGAAAAGGCGGCCGTTCGAAATATTGCAGAAACTCTGTTTGAATGAGGGAGCTGCGATGAAATTTATCAAATTTAACGACAGCACAATAGATTCGTTTTTATTTATGATGCTCACTGATTTGGCCAAAACACTCACCAAGAGTGAAGCGGTAGAAGTGGAATATGGCGTTCAGTCCTATTACAATCCATTTGAAAAGAAAATCTATATGAGCCACTTTTGGAAAGACAGGGCAGCGGAGGACATGGAAGCGGGTCTGAAAAGCGATGTCTACCTGCGTTCGGTCGGAACGAGATATAGCTCGCTGCACGAGTTTGCAAACTTTTTGGATGATATCCATCAGCATCTTACGTTCAAAAGCTTTGCCAAGCAGCTGTTTATGCTGCTTGAGGACATCAGGATTGAGGAATGTATCAAACACGAGCGCCCCGGTACGAAACATGTATTTGCGAAGCGAAAAGACATGTACAGAAAACATTTCTCCACCCAGCTGACTTTAAATTTAGAGCGAAGCATTTTTACGGATGCCCTCTTTTGCGCGATCTATGTCAAGCTAACAACGGAATCGCCGCTCGAGATCCTTCCGTCTATGCGTGAAGATATCGATCTGATGCGCCCGTTTATTGAGCAGCAGCTCCTGCGCGTGTATGAAGCAGATTCGACACGGCAGGTTCTTAAAATTGTTGAAGACCTTATGGACGGACTTGAAGAGGTGCTTGATAAAGACATGTTGAACACCTACTTCTTTTTGCCTGAGCTTGACTACGCAAAAGCTGCAGAACAACCGTTATTTGAAGAAGAGAAAAAAGCGCCGAAGCTGAGTGATGACATCACGCTTCCAAAAAAATCAGACGGTGATGAGGATATCCATGAAGAAGAAATGCCGACATGGCACCGGGAAACAGAAGCACCGTCTAAAAGCTTCCTTCAATTTGATATTGAACACGGAGCAAAATCAGATTTAGGAAAAGACGCTTCAAGGGAAGGCGACGATGGAGATCAAGCCCTTGGCTCTGTCCAAGGATCAGCCAGACAAACAAAACGGAAAGACTATTCCAAGCTGGAAGCGATGGAGTCCCAAAAAGACCAGCCGAACGGTGCGGGTATGGCTGACGGCAAAGAAAATAAATACGCATTTCCGATTTATAAAGAACCGCAGCCGGCAACGAGTGAAGAAGAGCTTTCTTATAAACAGCAGGCAAAAACGATTGAATCGTATCAAAAGCGTTTAAAACAAATGATTCAAAAAACGCTGGAGCATAAAAAAACATTGCCTAGAACAGACCTTCATGCCGGACGGCTGAACAATAAGCTTCTTCGTTACTTCACTGAGCGAAATCCGCGTCTTTTCTACAAAAAACAAGAACCATCATCAGAAATTGACGCGGTTTTTACATTGCTGGTCGATTGTTCTGCCAGCATGTTCGACAAAATGGATGAAACAAAGCGGGGAATCGTGCTGTTTCACGAAGCGTTGAAATCGGTAGCGGTTCCGCATCAGATTGTCGGCTTTTGGGAGGACACAAACGATGCGACCGAAACAAGCCAGCCAAACTATTTCAATACGGTTATTCCCTTCCAATCATCATTAAGACAAGAGGCTGGACCGGCAATTATGCAGCTTGAGCCTGAGGAAGATAACCGTGACGGCTATGCGATCCGGCAGATGACGAAAAAAATGCTGCAGCGCAGTGAAGCGCAAAAGTTCTTGATCGTTTTTTCAGATGGAGAGCCGGCCGCGTTTGGCTATGAACAAAACGGGATTGTTGATACAAGTGAAGCGGTTATTGAAGCCCGAAAGAGAGGAATAGAAGTGATAAATGTTTTTCTCTCCAACTCAGAAATAGAAGAATCGCAAATGAAGACCATTCAGGATATGTACGGAAAATTCAGTATATTTGTCCCGGATGTTGATCAGCTCCCGGATGTTCTGTATCCGCTACTGAAAAAACTGCTCCATAAAAGCATAGGATAGTCCTTTATCCTATGCTTTTTGGCGTTTCTTTTTTCAAATGATTAAATTTTT